>JBFLKV010000010.1:0-7328 GCA_040883365.1 Eubacteriales bacterium | reverse complement strand
GCTTTTGGGCGGACATGGAAAACCCATACGTCACCTATGAAGATAACTATATCGAATCGGTATGGTGGTCCTTAAAGCAGGTGCATGAGAAGGAACTGCTGTATAAAGGGCATAAGATTGTGCCGTATTGCCCGCGCTGTGAAACGTCGCTTTCCAGCCACGAAGTGGCCCAAGGCTACAAGGACGTCACCGAAGTTTCGGTGTTTGTACGCTTTAAGGTGAAAGATGAAGAAAATACGTATCTTTTAGCATGGACGACCACCCCTTGGACATTGCCAAGCAATGTGGCGCTTTGCGTGAACCCATATGATGCATACGTAAAAGTGGAGCACGAAGGACAGAAACTGATACTCGCCAAGAAACTGGTGGAAAACCTACTGGGCGAAGATGTGCAGGTGCTTGAAGAATACGTTGGCACCGACTTAGAGCATATGGCCTACGAACCGCTTTATGATTTTGGTCAGGCCGATAAAAAAGCGTGGTTTGTGACGTGTGATGATTACGTCACCTTGACCGATGGTTCGGGCATTGTCCATATTGCGCCGGCGTTTGGTGAAGATGATGCGCGGGTTGGGCGTAGTTATAATCTGCCGTTTGTGCAGATGGTTAACGCACAAGGTAAATTTATTAAAGGGACACCTTGGGAAGATGTTTTTGTTAAAGAAGCTGACCCGATGATTATTGAAGACTTAGATAAGCGCGGACTACTCTTTGGCAAGAAGGAATATGAGCACAGCTATCCCTTCTGCTGGCGCTGTGATACCCCGCTTTTGTATTATGCCAGAAACTCTTGGTTTATCGCGATGACCAAAGTGCGGGATATGTTGCAACAAAACAACCGAAAAGTGAACTGGTTGCCCGAGAACATCAAAGAAGGTCGGATGGGTAACTTTATTGAAAACGTCATCGACTGGGGATTGTCGCGCGAACGGTACTGGGGCACACCGCTTCCGGTATGGGAATGTTCTTGCGGACACTTCCATGTGATTGGCTCCAAAGAAGAATTAAAGCGCATGAGCCCAGATTGCCCGGACGAGATTGAGCTACATAAGCCATACATTGACGCGGTGCATCTCACTTGTGAAAAATGCGGCGGTAGTATGACCCGGGTATCCGAGGTTATTGACTGCTGGTATGACAGCGGTAGTATGCCTTTTGCGCAGTGGCACTACCCCTTTGAGAACAAAGAGGAGTTTGAAAAACGTTTCCCGGCTGACTTTATCAGTGAAGCCGTGGACCAAACGCGTGGATGGTTCTATACGCTGTTGGCTATTTCAACATCGGTTTTTGAAACCAATCCGTTTGAGGCATGTATTGTCTTAGGCCATGTACAGGATAAAGACGGCCAGAAGATGAGCAAGCACAAAGGCAATGTGGTGGATCCTTGGAGCGTTTTGGATAAACAAGGCGCGGATGCTGTGCGTTGGTATTTCTATTCCAACAGTAATCCTTGGCTGCCCAACCGTTTTTATGACGATGCAGTCAGCGAAGCCCAGAGAAAGTTTATGGGCACGATATGGAATACATATGCTTTCTATATTCTTTATGCAGAAATTGACGGCTTTGACCCGACTAAATACACTTTGGATGCGGACAAATTGCCGCCGATGGATAAGTGGATACTCTCCAAGCTAAATACTTTAGTGAAGAATGTCGAGCATTATCTGGACAACTATCGTCTGACCGAACCGGCCAGAGAACTGAATAAATTTGTCGATCAGCTTTCCAACTGGTACGTGCGTAACGGCCGTCAGCGGTATTGGGGCGCAGAGATGACACAGGACAAGATAAACGCGTATATGACGCTTTATACGGTCTTAGAGACGCTAGCCAGAGTGATTGCACCCTTTACACCGTTTATGGCGGAATCCATCTATCAGAACCTGGTACGCAGTGTGGATAAGGATGCACCGCTGAGTATTCATCTGTGTTCGTTCCCGACAGTGGATGCATCGATGATCGACGCTGACCTTGAAGCCAATATGGAAAAAGTGTTGGATATCGTCACGTTGGGACGCGCGGTGCGTAACAAAACCGGCGTTAAGAACCGCCAGCCACTGGCCGAGATGTTCGTTTCGGGTGACGCTTTGCCTGAGCTATTCACAGAAATCATTAAAAGTGAGCTGAACGTCAAGACGGTGACTTACGGCGCCGACACCAGTGCGTTTGTGGCATACAACTTAAAACCGCAGATGCGTACGCTGGGTCCGAAATACGGGAAAGTGTTGAACGCGATTCGTACCTACTTGGCCGAAGCGGACGGCAACGCGATTGTCGAAGCGGTGAAGGATGGCAAAAAATACACCTTTGAAGCGGACGGCACCACTGTTGAAGTGGGTGAGGAAGATTTGCTGGTCGAAACCGGCGAGAAAGCAGGATTTGCCTCCGAAACCGAAGGTGAGCTGACCGTGGTGTTGGACACCAACTTAAGTGAAGAACTCATCGCCGAAGGCTATGTGCGCGAACTGACCAGTAAGATTCAGACCATGCGTAAAGAGGCTGGCTTTGAAGTGACCGATCATATAAGGCTGTATATCTCGGCGGAAGATACATTGATGAAGGTGGTCAATGCAAATAAAGACAAAATGCTAAAAGAGGTTTTGGCGGACGAGCTGATTGATACCAAGCCAAACGGCTTTGAAAAAAGCTGGGACATCAACGGTATTGCTGCCGACGTGGTAGTGGAAAAGATATAAAAAAGATATACAACAAAAGCCCGACAATCGTCGGGCTTTTTTAGTGCTAAAAAATGGTTAATGGCCTATTCTGCACCCGCCAGTTTCATAATGGCATTGGCCGTGATCTGTGAGCATTTCATCAATGTATCGATGCGGATGTATTCGTCTGGGCCGTGCTCCACATGCTCTTCGCCTGGGAACAGCGCACCAAAGGAAACCGCGTTATCAAAAGCTCTCGCGTAGGTCGCACCGCCGATGGCGATACAGTAAGCGTCTTCGCCGGTGGCTTCGGTGTAAGCTTCTTTCAGGCTTTTAACAAGCTCACTGTCCTCGGGAATATGAATGGCTCGGATGGCATGTTTGACTTCGATATCGAAAGTTGAAGCAAAAATGCTTTCCACTTTGTCCTTCACATCCTGCTCGGCAAACGAGACGGGATAGCGAATATCCAAAACGACTTCGACGTCACTGTCGCTGATATTAATAACGCCAATATTTAAGGTTAGCTTTCCGCTGACTTCATCGGCAAGTTCCAGCGCAGTGCCTTCGCCATTGTAATTTTGTCCAATTGTTTCGGCCAAGAAGGAGAGGGTATCCTTAGCAGAACCCGCTGCCAACGGCAGAGAATTGAGGAACAGCACCAAGCTTGCGGCCGCATTGTGGCCATCTTCGGGCATAGAGCCGTGCGATGCCAAACCGTTTGCGCTGACCAAAATGCCAGCATCGGTCGATTCGACGGTAACGGTGTATTCTTTGCCTTGATTAAAAGCTTCGGCTGCTTGCTGTACTTTGGTTAAATCGCCCGCCAGTACGCATTCTGCATGATTGGGGACAATGTTTGGTCGCTTGCCACAAGTGAACGATTGCAAAGTGATGCCGTCGCCCTCGCTTTTTTCTATGGTTTTAGTCAGCGATAGGTGCAACACGCCTTTTTCAGCATTGATTACCGGATAGTTCGCGTCCGGAGAAAAAGCCACGGAAGGCAGTGTGTTATGTGTTTTGTAGTATTCCATATCCGACCAATTTGATTCTTCATCACAACCAAAAATCAAACGGACTTTTTTCTTTAGAATAACGCCATTGTCGCTTAATGCTTTTAGAGCAAACAGAGAAGCGATGGCAGGTCCTTTATCGTCAATCGATCCGCGACCATAGATTTTATCATCCACGATGGTACCGTCAAACGGTGGGTAGGTCCAACCCTCACCGGCAGGCACAACGTCGATATGGGTGAGAACAGCAACGATATCGTCGCCTTCACCATAGTCGATATACCCAAGGTGCCCAAAGAGATTCACGCAGTCTAAATCCATATCCTCTGCGGTACTCATCATAAACATCAAAGCGTCAAACGGGCCTTTTCCATATGGCCGGTTGGGCTCTGGCTCGGATAAAACACTTTCTATTCGTAAAAGACGAGTCAAAGTTTCAATCATCTCATCTTTATATAAATCCATTGTAATTAAATTTTGCATACTTTTACCTTTCCATTCCTCTTGACTATCATATTATTATACAAAAAAAACAAAAGTAAATCCAGTCAATTAACCATGAAAGATGTCTATTTTTTAAAAACATGGGAAAATCAATTGCCGAACTTTTCTTTATAAATTATAATATAGCGAAGATTATACTGCAAATCAAATTGAAAAGCCATATTCATAATGCAAAGCTTATGTAAAAAGATAAACATTTAAGACAGGGGAAATTATGCACGAAGGACACAGAGAACGCTTAAGAACGCGCTTCGAAAAAGAAGGGCTTTTGCATTTTCAAGACCACGAGGTACTGGAACTGATGTTGTTCTATGCCATTCCTAGAAAGGATACCAATCCTATCGCGCATCGTCTTTTGCGAGAATTTGGGTCGCTTTCCGCGGTGTTTGAAGCTAATATTTCGGATTTGTCCAAGGTGGAAGGCGTGGGGCAGAACACCGCTGTTTACATCAAACTGCTGGTGGATGTGATGAAAAAGTATCGCACCGAGAAACTAAAAAAAGGTCCGCGCATTATCACCATGAAGGACGCAGGCGAATATGCATGCGAGCTTTTGTTTGCCGAAAAACATGAGCAGGTATGGTTGCTTTGCCTCAATATGAAGTCCGAAGTCATTGCAGCCGAGAAAATATGCGACGGTACATTAAAGGAATCGCCGGTTTATCCGCGAAAAATAGTTGCTGTGGCACTCAAGCACAATGCCGCAAAAATAATTCTGATTCATAACCATCCGGGTGGAGTGGTGAAGCCGTCACCAGAGGATATCAAAGCCACCCGCACCATCATCGGCACGGTGCGCACGCTGGATATGGATATGCTAGATCATATCATCACCTCGGATAATCAGTTTTTCTCGTTTGCCGCCAAACAGTTTATTGAAAACGATATGGATAAAGAAAGTGCCTATACCTGTCAGTACGAGGATGGTTTTTTGGATGAGGATGCAGGTCACACCATCACCTTTAAGCAGGGGAGAAAGAAAACGGATTAATGAAAAGTGTATTGAAATTTTTTGGGCTCACAGTGGGTGGGCTAATATTGGCGTTTCTCGTCGCGATGGCGGTCTTATTTTTTGTTTCATTGGGGCTGATTAAGTTGGGCGAAATCACCGAGGTGGAAAAACCGGCAGATGCAATTTTTGTGCCTGGTGCGCGCATCGGCGGACGGGCTTTGAACATGCGTTTGGATATGGCGTATAAACTGTATGACAAGGGGTTTGCCCCAGTAATTATTGTTACGGGCGGACAGGGATTGGACGAGCCGACCACCGAAGCTGAGTTTATGGCGGAATACCTAATTAAACTGGGTGTGCCCGAGGATGTGATTCTACTGGAAGCGGAGTCGGTTTCGACTGAGGAGAATTTTGCGTTTTCAAAAGTGATGATGGATGAGAACGGAATTGGTGATATCATTATCGTCAGCAACGACTATCATTGCTATCGGTGCGGTAAGATTGCCGAAAACCATGGCATACCATATCAGATACAACCGGTGCAGAAGCCCAAAGGTATTTTTTTGAAAGGCCCTTTCAGGGAAACCTTGGCTGTGATGTGGGGATTTTTCACGAACGAGTTTAATTAAAGCGTAAAATAAAAAAAGGCATATATAGCCTTAATATATATATTACTTTGAAGAGAGATATTTTCTAATCGCAAACTTTGCTGAATCAAAGGCGATTTTATTAAAATCAATTTCATCCAGCTTCACCCAACGCAGGCTTTCGGCATCATCGCCGGCCACAGGCCGGGCATCCTTCGGCAAGGTCGCTGTAAAAAAACAATCGGTGGTGCGGTAGGTGACATCCTTGTAAACATAGGTGTTAGGCGCCGAACAGTGATAGGCCAGGTTTTCTGGCGTAACGCCGATTTCTTCCATCAGCTCGCGCCCCATACCTTCTTCCAAACTTTCGCCGTAGTCCACAAATCCACCGGGTAAATCCAAAAGTCCCTTTCCGGGGTCTTTTTTTCGTACAACCATAAGGAGATGATTGTTTCGAAGAATCAAGCAGGAAGTGGCGGCAGCGCAATTGAAAAACAACTTATAGCCACAAGAATTGCAAATCATCGCGTTCTTTTGGCCGATGATATTTTGTTTGCCGCAATGGGGACAATAGGAAAACCGTGTTTTTTCTAATATGGACATAGTATCCTCCTGCCTTTTAAAAAGGTTTAGAAAGCTTACATAAATAGGAGTAGGCTGATCGCCATGGTGGCCATGCCGCCCAGAAGCCCATAAAGGGACAGGTGAGATTCGCCATACTGCCGAGAGGCGGGTAAAAGCTCATCGACGGCGACAAACACCATGATACCGGCGACGCCTGCAAATAAAATGCCAAAAAGCGTATCGTTGATATAGGGCATCAAAATCAGCCAAGCCAAGAGCGCACCCAGCGGTTCGGCCATGCCCGAAAGGAAGGAGAGCCAAAAGGCTTTGCGCTTGCTGCCGGTGGCAAAGTATATGGGAACCGAAACGGCGATGCCTTCGGGGATATTATGAAGCGCAATGGCAACGGCAATAGCGATGCCAAGGGTTGGATGTTTCAGCGTAGCAGTGAATGTGGCGATACCTTCGGGGAAATTATGAATCGCAATGGCGATTGCCGCAAAGACGCCGGTTTTCATCAGCGCTTTTGTGTTCGCGATTGTGGCAACGTTGTCGCGATCTTCACTCATTTCCTCGATACATCTCGCTTCGTGCGGGTTTTCTAGTTCAGGCACCAGTTTGTCGATGAGTGCGGCCAAAATCATGCCGCTAAAAAAGGCGATGACCGTAATCCAGTTGCCCTTTACTTCGCCCAGTGAACCTACCAGCGCATCCTTTGCGGTGGGGAAGATATCAATCATCGAAACATATATCATCACACCGCCGGAAAAGCCTAAGGAAACGGCTAAAAATTTGGTGTTGGTGTGTTTTGCGAAAAACGCCATCAGAGAACCGATGCCGGTGGAAAGCCCGGCCAGTATGGTGACTATAAAAGCCAAAAGGATGGCATGTGAATGGAAGTACATCTGTTTTACTCCTTAAAGTAACCTTAAAATTTATTAAAATCTACCGACTATTTCAAAAACCCAGCGATAACGGTCATGGGGAAGGTGACGGTGTATGTTTTTTCTGGGTCACCCCAAATGTTTTTGACACGCGCATAGGCTGTGTT
>JBFLKV010000291.1:0-5603 GCA_040883365.1 Eubacteriales bacterium | reverse complement strand
TGCGGTCCTTGGTCTGGAGCGAAAAGGTGACGCGCATTCTAGGCGGGATGATTCCCCGATATGCGAAAAAGGGCGAATCTCTGCTGGAAGAGAACAACATCTATGTTTGTGATATTTGCGGATTTGTTTATATCGGCAAAACCCCACCTGATGTTTGCCCGGTGTGTAAGGTGCCCAGCTTGAAGATAAAGCAAGTACAGAAGGGGGCGATGTGATGCATGCGGTAAGAAATGTGCGACTATGCACAAAGGATTGTCTTTGCCTTTATGTCTGCCCGACCGGAGCGACGGATACAGAAACAGGCCAGATTGATGCGGAGAAATGCATCAGCGGATGTCGGGTGTGTGTGGACGCTTGTCCGAGCCATGCGATATCATTGGTGCCCGAGCACTTCCCCGAACAACAAGAAAAGACCGCGCAAAGCATTGCGGCATTGCGAACGCTGGCACAGAGCAAAATAGCGCAGAGCAAAATGGCACAGAAATTGGGGGCGAGCGCTGAGAAGCCAGGCCTAAAAGCTTTAGCCAAAGCGATTGGGATTTCCAATCACTTAATGGCCGAGGATTTGTTGCGTGAGGCAGGGTATATGCTGCCGCAGAGCGAGAACGTTCAGCGATTGCTGGAGAGTTTATTGGCGGGTAAGACGCCGGAAGGCTTCCCGAAGGAGGAAGCGGAACGGCTAATCATATTACTAAAACAAAACAATAAATAAAATGGAGGATTTTAAGAATGGCAGAAAACAAAACACTTGAGAACTTAATGGCGGCTTTTGCGGGCGAGTCCCAAGCAAACCGTAAGTATCTGGCATACGCCAAACAGGCAGAAAAAGAAGGAAAAACCAATGCGGCCAAGCTTTTTAGAGCGGCAGCCGATGCGGAAACCCTGCACGCACACAAGCATTTTGAAGTGGCAGGAAAAGTGGGCGACACCCAAACAAACTTGAAGGATGCCGTAGCCGGCGAAACATATGAGTATAAAGATATGTATCCTGAATTTTTGGAAACCGCAAAAGCCGAAGGCAACCAAGCGGCAATCAAAACTTTTTCATACGCGCTGGCGGCCGAGGAAGTACATGCGAAGCTGTACACAGAAGCGTTGGAAAATGTGGACGCAACCGAGGAAGTCACCTATTATCTTTGCCCGGTTTGTGGCAATATCGAAAAAGCAAGACCGGACAAATGCAGCATCTGTGGTGTGCCCGGAGAGAAATTTATTCAGTATTAATTTAGCGCTTAAGGAGGCCATAATATGCCGGATTTTGGACAACCTTTCTCAGGACTATCTAAGGGGAAAAAGATCAGCGATCAGGAACTGATTCGGTCGATACGTTTTATGATTGCGGCCGAATATGAAGCGATTCAACTGTATATGCAGTTGGCAGAATCGACGGATAACAAATTGGCGATTGAAGTTTTAAAAGATATCGCCGATGAAGAACGCGTTCATGCGGGCGAATTTTTAAGGCTCCTAAAAGAGCTGGAGCCGGATGAAGAAAAGTTCTATGCCGAGGGCGCGGAAGAAGTTGAAGAAGAGATTGAAAAGCTGAAAGGCTAGTTGATCGTTAACTGTTTATAAAAAGGGCTTATTGTTTGATAGGCTCTTTTTTTATTTGGAGAGAAAAAAAGTTTAGGCAAAGAAAGCTATTTACGATATACGCGAAACAAAGAACAGGGGAGGAACGCTTAAGGAACGGCGATGGAACACTTATAGAACAATCAAAGGGTTAAAATAAATATATTAAATAATCATTTTTTAAAAGAAGATGATTTATTTACTCCCTCTAATTAAAAAATTTAAATTGTACTGATTGGTGTAGCATCGGTTTTATGTGCAAAGAAAGCGGAAACGATTTTGGCATAAAATAGATACTGACCAGTTTCTGTTTTAATACGCAATACTATTTATATAATCTAATGAAGAAAACATCCTTAAAAAAGCTCTATATAACGATCTTACTGGCTCTTGCAGCATTTCTTTTTGTGCCTGCAATTGCTTATGGTGCGGATTATAGCGTCAGCGCAGATACCGATATTTCAACATTGGGTTTGGTCAGTGGCGATTCCATCACCGTGCCTGCGGGTTCGACGGTGAAGCTTTTTGCGCCGGACACAAGCACAACGTATGATATCAATATCATTTGCGAAGACAGCGTCAATTTGACCGTGGAAAACATAATGGTCAGCGCTTCCAGCGGGGGCGCACTGGCTTTTTCCAGCGGCACTAACACCTTAAAGATTAAAGGAACGAACGCATTTACATCCGGAAGTACATGTGCCGGGATAAGTGTGGAAGGTTCAACGGTACTTACGATATCGGGAAATGGCAGTTGTACAGCAAACGGTGGTTATCGCGGCGCAGGCATTGGCGGCGATGAGGAAACAAGTGCGGGTACAATCAATATCACATCGGGTACCATCAATGCAAATGGCGGAGATGAAGGCGGCGCAGGTATTGGCGGCGGAGAGCATAAAAGTGGCGGACGGATAAATATTTCCGGCGGCACTGTGACAGCCAAAGGCAACTTAGGCGGTGCGGGTATCGGCGGCGGCGCTGTGGGTAGCAGCGGGATTATTACGATATCGAACGGAACGGTCAATGCAAAAGCGGGCATAAACGGTGCCGGCATTGGCGCGGGCAGTATGTACCAAGTAGAGAAAATTACGATTTCCGGCGGGAATGTGACCGCGACGGGTAGTAGCCATGGTGCGGGTATTGGCGGCGGGACAGGAAATGCCGCCAGCACTGTGGACCCTGGCGGCGATATATACATCACAGGAGGCACCATCACAGCAAGAGGCGGTCAAAATTCGGCCGCGATCGGCAGTGGGCATTATGCTCATGCGGGTAACATTGTTATTACAGGCGGGGTTATTAAAGCAACACTTTCAAGCAGCACCTACGGGGCTGCGATCGGTACGGGGAATTATGGTCGAATCGATCCGGCAACCGGACGCGCCGGTAGCATACGCATAGATGACGGGGATATCTATGCGTATGGCGGCGCAATGGGTGGTGCTGGCATCGGCAGCGGACATCGCGGCGGTGTTTTGGATATTGAAATCAATGGCGGAACGGTTGAGGCCAGAGGCCGACGCGCCGCAGGTATAGGAACAGGTAGATACGTTTATGACGCTGGAACCATCGTGATAACGGGTGGTTTGGTTTTAGCGGATACATACAATTCAGGATATAATGATATTGGATGCGGGCAAACTTCGGGTACGGGCACCATTGATATCAGCGGAGACTCCGCATTGTTTTTGGACGATAACACGTCTTCAACGGTGGTGACATCGACCCACGTACACCTCACCAACGAGACGTTTGTAGCTTCGGGTTCCAATTCGACAGCATATGGATGTACGTTGCCAAGCTATTGGACAGGTCAGGCTTATGTTTGGATACCGCCAAGTGCGTTGCCCACCGCAACACCAGCACCGACGGCAACGCCGACGCCGACCCCAACACCTACACCCACACCAACACCAACGCCCACACCCACAGCGGCACCTACAGCCACGCCCAGTCCGACACCCAGCCCGACAACTAGTTCGTATCCGTTGCCGAGTGGCAGTGCGGTTCCGGTGCCCACACCCACACCAGCACCCGGGCGCAATTCGGGCACCACAACCACGACCACCAGCACATCAAGTCCGGTACCCAGTTTGGTCGAATTGGTGAGCCAAGCACCCAGCGCGACGCCGGATGCTGAGACCATCGATGAAGGGCAGGTCCCGGTGGGTGTTGAATCAGCGGAAGATGGCCAAGGGAATCGGGCAAAGCGTCCGGTTAACTGGAAAGCGGTCGGTACCGTTATTGGAGGCATGAGCGGTTTAGGACTTCTGATTCTGCTATTCTTCCTTTTGACTAACTTGACGGTCAAGGTGGCGGTTTTGATTGATGGAAAAATCCATCAGTACACAAAGAAGCGCTGGATTCTAAAGGTTCTGGAAGAGAATAAGAATATTACGGTTAACTTCCCGATCAAAAAAGCGCATCAGACAAAAATTGTCGGCGTGGTCGTTAAAAAGAGATTGGCCAAAGAAATGAGCCAGGGCAAAGTGACCGTTATGGTGAATAGACGAAAGATTCATGCTTTTGATATTCCAGAGGATATTGACAAGCGATATTCGGTGAGCAAGCGTTTGCGCTGATCAAAATATCATATAATAGACGATATAAAACAAAAGAAAAGAATGCTTTAGCAAGATAAGCGCAAGCCGGATATAAAATTTTGGCTTGCGCTTTTAATTTGCCAAGAATTAATATTTTTTTTGGCATTTTTGCGTTAGAATAGAAAAACAGGGGATGGGCAAAACAAAGCAGTGCAATAAAAGCATGAAAGGTTTGTTTATGCCGCTATGGGGATGGTTATAACAAGAATGTATCTAAAATGATTGTGGATGAGAACAAAACGCAAGCTTTGCAGAATAGCGATAAAATAATACAAAGAGGATATCAATGAGGTTTTTCCAAAAGAAAAAAGAGAATAGTAAAAAACGCGTCTTGAGAAAATGGTGGATACCCGGCATCGTGCTGGTGATGATTGCAGTGCTGATGGTTGTGCTGTTTTTACCTGCGAGACAAACTGAAACACTCGAAGCCGCGGCAGATGAGGTCAAATCGGCACCTGTGGCAAAAACGATCGAGGCCGATTATGCCGACTTAGCCTATCAGAACCTGCTTGAAAACACGCCGGATTTTGACAACCTGACTGCAGGAGAGGACTATACCGATGATGAGATCATCATTCTTTTTGCGTCCGACGAGGAAAAAGCGGCGGTGGAATCGGCACTGACCGAGAGCGGCGCGGAAAAACTGGAAGATATTTCGCAAAACATGGCGTTGGTAAAAGTGCCAGAAGGCGTGAGCGTGGCGGATTATTACGTAGCGTTGAACGATACGCTGGGTGAAGTGGCGGCTCAGCCAAACTATATCTATCATCTTTTGGAAGACGAAACCCAAACGAATACAAAAAAGAATAAGAGTGAGACAAAGAAAACGAAAGAAGCACCGGACGAAGCGCCGGATGCTTTTGGCGTGACTTACCTCACTGAGGATATGACCATCACAGCAACACCCAATGATCCGCAAACCTACAGACAAATGTATTTGGATGAAATCGAAGCATTCACGGCATGGGATGAGGTGGATGGCTTCAACTCAGGCGACGGGGTGATTGTCGCTATTATCGATACTGGCATCGACCTTGATCACCCAGATCTTGCGGCCAATATTGTTGACGGCGTTTGTTACACCGGAGAAAACACCACAGGGCAGGACAACCACGGTCACGGTACGCATGTGGCGGGTATCGTGGCGGCGGTGGCCAACAACGGCACCGGCGTCAGCGGCGTCGCGCCGGGTGCCAGTCTGATGGCGATAAAAACCATGGCGAGTGACGGTTATGGGAGTACGTCGAATATTGTGCGGGGTATTGAATATGCCGTTGCCAATGGTGCGGATATCATCAATATGTCCATCGGCGCTTTGGGTTATGATGGCGTGCTGGATTCCGCGGTGACCTATGCCAAAAATAATGGCGTGGTGGTGGTCTGTGCGGCGGGCAATGAGGGCACCGATGCGCCGGCTTGGCCTTCGGA
>JBFLKV010000062.1:0-5417 GCA_040883365.1 Eubacteriales bacterium | reverse complement strand
TATGCTTGGTCTTTGGCCTGGCAAGCAGTGAGTGAACTGACTGAAAAATACGGTGCAAAAAACTATTTCTGTGCCGAACTATTTATAAAGGAGTAATGAAACGATGAGTGAATTTGAATCAAGCCAAAAAAAGCGTAAGAAACATCCGATTAGAAACTTTTTTTACACCATACTGTTGGTCGCCGTTCTGTTTTTGGCTGCCCTGTTTGGCGATATTTTCCCGGGGCTGAATGATTTTCGTGACAGTCTTTTGGAACAACAAGCCTATACCACAACCCAAAACGAAGATGTGGCAAAAAACATGGCTAGCGCGGATAACGAAATCATCATTCAAGAATACAGCATCTACTATATGGGCGATAAATTGACCTTGGCTGAACTCAGCACCGCTTTAGATGAAGCAAATCTTAACGACGTCACGCTTTCCGACTACCAAGGCACCGCAAAGCAACAAACATGGCAGGACGTTTCTTCGCTCTTGGCCGAAAAAGGATTGGCCGTCAACGAAACCGTCATCGACTAACCTACAATAATTGAGGCAAGCCTTTAGTGCTTGCTTTTTTTTTATATAATTGTTAGAATAGCTAACGATATAGTGATTTTTGAATTTTTCACCTAACTATATTTTATCTACTTAAAAAAGGCGAACCTGTCTTTGCCGCATCGGCAGAAAGGAAGATTAAAATGGCTATACGAATTGTTACGGATACCACATGCGACCTGCCCGACTCCATCGCAAAGGCGCATAACGTCACCGTCGTACCGCTTAAGGTCATCTTCGGCGAAAAAGAGTACGTTGAGGGTGTGGATATTTCCAAAGAAGAATTCTATCAAAAGCTGGTGGCTTCAGAAGAGCTCCCTTCCACAGCCCAAGTGAACCCGGAAGAGTTTACATCGGTTTTTAAAAAGATTTTAGATGAAGGTGACGAGATTATCGGCATCTTTCTCGGCTCCAAACTATCCGGCACCTATCAATCGGCATTCATCGCACAAACCACTTTGGAATCTGACAAGATTTCATTGATTGATACCGAAACCGTGGCGCTGGCCGCTTTGCAGCTGGTTTTAACCGCGATCGATATGGTGGAGGCTGGTAAATCCCGCACCAAAATCGTTTCGGTGCTGGAATCTATCAAACGTCATGCCCGTATCTATTTTACACTTGATACGCTAAAATACTTAAAAAAAGGCGGAAGAATTAAAGCGACCGCCGCGGCCGTAGCCGAAGTGCTCAACGTCAAACCTATCCTCACCGTAGCGGATGGGTTGGTGGATAGTGCTTCCAAAGCCAGAGGCCTAAAAAAAGCATTTGCAGAGATCGGCCATCTAATCAGCCATTCCGGCCAAACACTGGACGGCAAGCGCGTGGTGATTGGTCATTCTCATGCAGAAGAAAACCTAACCCTTTTTAAAACGTGGTTAGAAAAAAACTATGCGCCAAGCGAAGTTATCGAAACCGAGATTGGTCCCGTGGTGGGTACTCATGCCGGCCCGGGCGCAGTGGCTGTTTCTTTTCTTGAAGAATAATAGCAACCAAAAAACGGCTGCCCAGGCAGCCGTTTTTTTTATTCACTTTATATCTTCTCTGGTTCTTCTCCTTTAGCCAAAGCTTTTTCTTCTTTATTCTCTTCCGGTGAAGGGAAAGGAATGTGCTCACTGACGGTTCTGGCATTAAAATAGGTCAATGTGGTGAAAACGGAATATAGGCCTGAAATAATCGCATAGAGCGCCATAAGCAACACTACGAAAATGGAGATACAGATGATACCTAACGGTGTTCCAAGCATAGTTGCAGCGCCCGCAAGCGCACCAATGCCGATTGATATCGCGGCTACCAGCCCGACAAACATAAGCAACACCACAATGATAACAATACCGCAAAGGCGGACAATCAAACCAAATAGGAGATAATAGCCCATCGTCACCCAAAAGTTCCCCGAAGCAATCGTCTTTACCGATTTCCCCACCGCACCAAACCAACGTTTGTGCTCAAAAAGCGCCACTTGTTTTGAAAATATACAAAATAGATCGACGATAAACGAAACAACGCTAATCAATACAATGATTAAGAAATAGATTTTTAGTCCCTCAATGTTTCGATTAAGCAGCGACATCATGTCAATTCTTTTCGCTTGCACAGCTATCAGAATGCCGCTAAAAACTAAAATACCTAAGGTGATTAAAAAAAATGCGGCCTGAGCAGTGAATGTTCTGCCAAAAACCTGAAATGTCAATCGCATATATTCTTTTTTCTCACGTCGTCTATGCTCCAAAGCATCGATGGTCTTGGGTGCCAGATAGTTTGTTAAAAACACGGGTGCAAGAAGTGCTGAAACGAGAAGCAATAAGAAATATGAGGCGCGCTGACCAACCATCATACTGGTTGCGTCGCTCACAAACGGATAGCCTGTAAAATTAATCGATGAAAGCGTGATTAAAATATACGGTACGGTAAACAAAAAAACAACGAAAGCGATTGGCATACCGAATCCTAAATTGCGCCAGAAGTTTTTAAAGTATATGCTAAAGGTGAGCGAAAAAATATCGCCAAAATCCTTTCTCGTGGGGTGTGCTTTCTTCATCATGCGCTCCTTCATTCTTCAATTTACTAAAATGCCATATTATTCTATCACAATCACAACCGCATTACCAACGTTCACGCGATTATATAAAAATTTTGCGTGGCTGGTATAGTTACGTACACACATATGGGATTTCTCTTCTGTACCAATACTCTGCAAAAACTCCTGCGGCGATGGCTTGGAGATTAAATTGCCCGCGGCATCAAAAACATAGTTGGTCGGAATACCGTGCAGATAAGCCCCGCCCGAAAAACGGAGCGCATAGGGTGCGTATCCGGCTCTGGCAGCACGATTATCAAAATCATATTCGAACGCTGCCTGTCTTTTTTGTACCATGAAAATACCAAGCGGTGTCGGGTCTTGAATCTCGGAGTAAGTCCCCGTGGAGATATAGCTCATGGAAAGCAGTTCCCATTCTCCTGTTTCTTCATTCAGTTCAAAATACATAATATTCTGGTTTTTTCGGTCAATCACAATGCATTCGGATAAATCCGTGATGGTAGACTCGGGATCTGAAAAATAGTATTTCAAATACTCACTTGGGATATAGTATTCCGCGTCATATTCCGGAATATAAACCTGCGCCATCTCCCGGTCGATGTCCAAAATCTGCACCATCGTGCCGTCCGGAATATATCGAAACTCACCGTCGGTGGATCTTTCGCTATAGGCCGGTGCGGATTGATCCCGCAAAACGTCAAATTGATCAACCGTTTTTCCAAACTCATCGGTCAAACCGGAATCGGGCGCCTTACCATTGCTGTTACTTCGGTTGACGACATATACATAAAGACTGTCTTCATCGTTAATTGCTTTGGCAATCATCAGAGTTTCTTCATATGCGGTCTCCAACTGGAATTCCCGATAACCCGCCACCAGACTGTTAACATATCCATAATGTTCGACATCGACACGCTCGTCTTTGCCTTCCACTCTTTCGCTCTGTGTCCAGTGGATTCTATACCAACTGACATCGGTGGTCGGCTGTGCGACCAGCCGTGCGGACACGATATATCGCTCGCCGTACTCCACTTCCTTAATCGGCTCGGTGAGCACACTCATTTCAGAGTAAATATATCCATCATCAATAAAAACAACATAGTCCGGGTAGGCGATATACCTATCCTGATAGCGGTACTTGAAATTAACCGGGACTTCATCTGACATCACCCCATCATATTCCTCTATCACATAAGCAGCATCACCATATGGCCCAGGGTCGGGCGTGGGGCTGGGTGTCGGCTCGGGTGTGGAGGTCGGTGTGGGCATGGGCGTAGGGGTCGCTGTCGGCTCAGGTGTGGGTGTGGCCGTCCAGCTGTCCGGCAGAACGCTGCAAGCCACGACCAGCATCAAGACCAAAGCGGTGAGTATAGTAAAAATTGCTAGTTTTCTCATTCATGACTCCGTTTCATAGTATATTCATTTAAGTATATTAAACACCCCCTCTCGCGTCAAGCGTCACGCTGTTTCATTTACATACACGACAAAAATTATTCACGAAAGCGTTTATATTCTTAGTACAAAAACAAAAAAAGGGTGGAAAAAACCGCCAAAACCCGATATAACTATAGTTGAAAGTTTTTTTCGTGAATAATAATTTTAAATATAAGGAGCAACCATGGATTATCGAAAAGAGAGTTTGAAAAAGCACTATGAATGGAAAGGTAAAATCGAAGTGATTGCCACGGTCGATGCGGATACGAAAGACGCGTTGAGCTTGGCCTACACCCCCGGCGTCGCCGAGCCGTGTCTGGCCATCCAAAAAGACATTGACCTATCGTACGAGTTGACCCGACGTTGGAACACCGTTTTGGTGGTCACGGACGGTACCGCCGTTTTGGGTCTCGGTGATATCGGGCCGGAAGCGGGCATGCCGGTAATGGAAGGTAAATGCGTGCTTTTTAAAGCCTTTGGCGATATCGACGCTTTCCCGCTCTGTGTTAAATCCAAAGATGTGGACACCATCGTTGAGACGGTCTATCAAATCTCCGGCAGTTTTGGCGGCGTGAATCTGGAAGATATCGCTGCGCCCCGTTGTTTTGAGATTGAACAGAAACTCAAAGAGCGCTGTGACATCCCCATCTTCC
Source organism: Eubacteriales bacterium (assembly GCA_040883365.1). GTDB lineage: Bacteria > Bacillota > Clostridia > Christensenellales > CALMFG01 > CALMFG01. The sequence continues at coordinate 748 of JBFLKV010000062.1, read as the reverse complement.
ACGACGACCAGCACGGAACCGCTGTGGTTACGGCCGCGGCTATGATCAACGCCATGCGCTTGACCGAACGTGATCTTTCCAGCTTGGAAGTGGTGGTCTCGGGTGCGGGTGCCGCAGGTGTGGCTTGCACCAATCTTTTGATGAAAATGGGTCTGAAGAACGTGGTGCTCTGCGACAGCAAAGGCGCCATCTACGAAGGCAGAGCCGAAGGCATGAACCCCTTTAAACAAGAGTTGGCCAAAGTTTCCAATCGCAGTTTCAAAAAAGGCAGTTTGGCCGACGCACTGAAAGGCGCAGATGTGTTTATCGGTGTTTCAGCGCCGGGCATCGTTTCGCCCGATATGGTGAAATCTATGAATCCTGACCCGATTATCTTTGCGATGAGCAACCCCACCCCCGAAATCATGCCTGATTTGGCGATTGAAGCCGGTGCCAAGGTGGTGGGCACTGGGCGAAGCGACTTTGCCAACCAGATCAACAATGTACTGGCCTTCCCCGGCATCTTCCGCGGTGCTTTGGATGTGCGTGCAAGCGACATCAATGACGATATGAAGATTGCGGCCGCCTATGCTTTGGCCGACCTGGTCAGCGATGATGAGTTGTCGCCCGAATACGTCATCCCCGCCGCCTTTGACAAGCGCGTGGGTCCGGCCATAGCAAAAGCCGTGGCCGAAGCCGCCAAAAAAAGCGGTGTGGCGAGAAAATAGATTTATTCAATGGGAGCCTTGATTTGGCTCCTTTTTTCTAT
>JBFLKV010000290.1:0-8598 GCA_040883365.1 Eubacteriales bacterium | reverse complement strand
GTGATGCGCGCAAATCCTCTGGATAAAATCCCTGCCGGAGATAGCGCGGTCAATTTTTCTTTTAGTTCATTGACCCGATAACCACGCTGCACAAATGTTTCTTCCCATCGTCTTAAAATGCGCTCTCGCATCCGTGCGATTCGGTTTTCGGTCTGTGCTAGTTGTTCCAGCGGAGAATAACGCTCCAAAATGCGCTTTCTATCACTGATTTGTGCTTGCTTGCCTGTCACTTTTTGTTCCAGCACTGATGCAAAGCGTTCCCGCCAATAGGCGATATTGCCTTTGATATCCTCATATAACGGTACACAGAGTTCCGCTGCTGCCGAGGGTGTCGGAGCACGAAAATCGGCCGCAAAATCGGCAATGGTGAAATCCACCTCATGACCGACCGCCGATACAACCACAATCTCACTTTGATATATCGTTCGCGCCAACGCTTCGTCATTGAAGGCAAACAGGTCTTCAAACGAACCTCCGCCGCGTCCAACAATTATCAAATCAACGTCTTTTGTTTTGTTAAAATGGTTGAGCCCCGCAATCAAGCTCTTTGGCGCATCGTTGCCTTGCACCACCGCCGAGTATACTTTCACCGCAATACCGGGAAAACGCCGCTCGGCGATATTGATGATATCATGCATGGCCGCTCCCGCTGCCGATGTAATCACTCCCAAAGTAAAAGGATAAACTGGCAAAGGCCTCTTATGCTCTGCGTCAAATATACCTTCTTCTTGCAATCTCGCTTTGGTCTGCAAAAACTGCTCATACAAATCGCCCTGGCCCTCAGTAGCGATTTTTGAAACCACCATATTGATTTTACCAAAACGCTTGTAATAGCCAATCTCTCCGGTTGCCACCACAACCGCACCGTTCTCGATGCTTTCTGTGATGATGTGTCCATCGAAAATCACACAAGAAATCTGCGACGCATCATCTTTAATCGAAAAAAAAGCTTGCCCTTTGGACGAGATGGAGAAATTAGTCACCTCACCCCGCACGCTAATATGCGAAAGCATGGGATCCAAAAGAAGTTTCTTCTCCAGATATTCAGAAACTTGAGAAACACTAAAAACCGAATCAGCCATACATCTCTGCGGCAAGAACCGTGTTCTCAAGCAGCATTGTGCGTGTCATAGGCCCTACGCCACCCGGGACCGGCGTAATGTATGCGGCCTTCTTTTCGGCTTGCTCAAACATCACATCGCCCTTCAGCTTGCCCGCCACCTTAGAGGTTCCAACATCAATCACGATAGCGCCTTCTTTGATATAATCGCCTGAAAAGTATTCAGGAATGCCAATCGCCGCCACCAGGATATCCGCATTAGCGCAAACTTCCTGCAAGTTTTTTGTGCGTGAATGGCAGATCGTCACCGTAGCATTTTCGTTTAAGAGCAGCATGGCCACGGGTTTGCCCACAATATTGGAGCGACCCACCACCACGGCGTTCTGTCCACTAATCGGAACGCCCGTTGTCTTAATAAGCTCGATAATGCCTTTGGGCGTGCAGGCAATAAAACCATCATCCCGAACAAAAAGTGCGCCCGCATTGGCAACATGGAATCCATCCACGTCTTTCTTGGGGTCAATCGCACGAATAATTGCTTTTTCATCAATCTGAGCCGGAACAGGCAATTGCACCAACAACCCATGCACCGAATCGTCTTTATTCAGTTTGCCAATCAGCGTTAACAACTCTTCTTGCGTTGTTTCTTCTGGCAATCTCAAAACGTCAGATTTTATTCCAACTTCGTTACAATCTCTGTGTTTTGCGCTGACATAAGTCTCACTTGCCGGATCGTTGCCGACCAAAATCACCGTTAGTCCAGGTACAATACCTTTTTCGGCTTTTAGCGTCTCAATCCGACTGGCTAAATCATTTTTTATTTTTTTAGCAAGTGCTTTACCATCAATAATTTTGCCCATCTTTTACTCCTAAAAATTTATAAAATTTAAAAAACCCTGTTTTAAAGCAAAACAAGGCATGCACCAACACTATTCGTTTTTCTTTGCTGTATCCAAATGTTTTAGACAGCCAGCTAATACCCCGTTTATAAACTTGGGCGATTGATCGGTTGAATATTTTTTAGCCAATTCTACGGCCTCATTGATCGAAACCTTTTCGGGGATTTCATCGCGATCCAAAATCTCCAGCAAAGCCAAACGTATGATGGATATATCAACACGGGATAACCGCTCAATATTCCAAGACGTCAACGCAGGCGAAATTATACTATCCAGCTTGTCGGTTTCGTCTAAAAATAGTTGATAGCACTCATCAATGTATTCCCTATCCGCTTCCGTCAATTTGCCGGACAAAATATCGCCCATCACATTCATCGTGTCGTTGCCCGCTTCACCTGTCACTGCATACTCATACATCAGGCAAAGTAGACTCTCTCTTGCATATCTTCTGCTCATCGCATCTTTTAAAAGTACATAATAGCAATCGTTAATTATTGCTTTATCGACTGTAACCTCATTTTCAAATTAATTTCTTATTCTTTGTCCGAATCAAAAAGTCGTGATATCGAACTTGTGATTGCAGTCCGAATACGCTCATTGCCCAGCATAAATCCGATGACACCTAAAAGTATCAAAAGCATCGATTTCCAAAAACCAACGAGTAGGAAAATAACACCGATGATGATGGCAATCGCTGTACCGATGAAGCTGCCTATATTTTTGTTTAAAAAGTCTTTCATTTCTTTTGCTTCACTCCTTAAAGCTTTGCTTTAAATCTTGCCAATGACCCGATCTAACAACACTTCTACTTCTGCCAGCTTAATACCGCATTGCTCAACCAAAAAGTCTTCGGTTTCTTTTTTAATCTTTTTAGTTGCCGCCATAATATCAGCACCGCGATGCAAAGTGAGTATAATCAAGACTTCTAGTCCTTCTTTTGTCTCTTTTGTCTTCACGCGTACCCGGGCTGTGCTCTTATCTTTTTTGGCCAACGACTTAACCGACTCTGCAATCGCCGCGTGGGAGATTTTAATCGACCCATCATAAGACGTTAGGACCTGTGATGACTGATTCCGATTTCTTTTAGGTCGAATCAGCGCTACCAAGACAGTGATCAAAATAACAAAGATACATGCCGTTGCTACTACCGCGCGCGTACCCATATTGCTGTAAAACGCTTCTGATATTTGACTGATGTGTATTTCACCCACAACACCAAGTGCACATAACAACGCAAAACCCGAAATCAGCACAGTCAAAACCAGCAGGATGATAATAATAATTCTGCCAATCAGCTTCAAAACGCCACCTCCTGTCTTTTTAAAAGCCTGTTAGGATTGCTTTTGTGGCGTGGCTTTTTTGCTTTTGGTTTCACTCTCAATTTCTTCTTCTACATGAACACCCTGAACATGCACATTCACAGCTGTCACGTCCAAACCTGTCATGGTTTCCACCGCTTTTTTAACGTTATCCTGTACACGATCGGCAACAGAAGGCACCTGTGCACCATAATCAACGATTAAAAAAATGTCCAAAGTGGCTTTTTCCTTATCGGATTCCACTTTCACACCCCTGGCTGGTACTTTCTTTCCGAATAGTTCGGCAATCCCTGTACCCAGGTTGCTGCACATCTTGTTAACGCCTTCAATCTCGACTGCGGCTTTCCCCGCAATAGTCGCAACGACATCGTCCGCGTAGGACAGACTGCCGTTATCTTCTTTTATTGTATTAATATTATTTGACAAATTAATAGCCTCCAATTTTAGCTTAAAAGTATTATATCAGATAAGTTTTTAAGTTTCAACGAAAGCACAGAATGCTTAATTGAAACTTTATTACTCAATATTTTTCAAAATGTACTTTTCCGGCCTCTATTTTACCGTGTTTTTTTCTTTTTTCATTTGGATATCCAAATGAAACTAACCCAAAGAAAATAATCGGTTCGGGAATGCCTAAAATGCTGCGAATGTTTTTCATCTCGGATTCTTCCAGTAATCCGCCCATCCAGCAGCTGCCCAAGCCTAAAGCCGTTGCACTGATCAGCATATTCTGCGTTGCCGCAGCACAATCCTGGAACTTGTATTCTAGCTTTTCCTTTTCGTTAAGGGTTGGGTTGATAAGCACAGCTATAGCACAAGTTGCTTGTGATAACGGTGCTTTGTAGTATTTCTTAATCCCTGACAGCGCGCTAATCGTCTCTTTATCCTTTACGACGATAAACTCCCAGGGTCGTCCGTTATGCGCAGAAGGTGCCGAGCACCCCGCGGCTAGAATCGTGTCAATCTGACGTTGACTCAGCTGACGATTTTTATGGGCACGAATACTTCTACGGGAATATATAGCTTTAATGGCGTCCATTATCTACTCCTTTGGAAAAATACAGACGTGTTTTTTCAACATCATCTTGAATTTTCTCTTTTAATTCTTGTTTATCCGCTAGCTTTATTTCTTCACTGATAAAGTGCACAAAGCTAACCGTTACATGTTTACTATAACAATTCTCATCAAAATCTAGGATATGCGTTTCCACCGTCACTTCGCCGTCATCAAAAAAAGTAGGACGAATGCCCACATTGGTGATGGACTGATAATCCTGACCGCTGATGGACGTGATGGTCGCATAAACACCGCATTTGGGTAAGAGTTTTCGATCTTCCTGATGTAAGTTGATGGTTGGGAAGCCCAGCGTGGATCCCATCTTTTTGCCATGGACCACAATACCCGAGACAGAGTATACATCGCCCAGCATCGCATTGGCCTTACCCACTTGTCCGTCCTTCAAAAACTGACGAATTTGCGTTGAACTCACCGGTACGCCATTGACCACAACCGGATCGATGACCATCACATCAAACCCCATCTTCTCACCCAACATAGCAAGTGTTTCAGGTGTGCCTTTGGCGTCCTTACCAAATCGAAAGTTAAAACCCACCACGATTTGTTTTATATTCAATACTTTTTGGATATACTTGATATAGTCCTCGGGTTCAACGTTGGCAATATGATGATCAAAAAAATCCAACCACAAATAATCGATCTTTTGTCGATTAAACGCCGCCGTCTTTTCATGACGCGTATACAAGTTCTTTTTCTCTGTTTCACGAAACAGATAGCTTGCTGGTATGTTTTTAAAAGAGTAGACGGCCGTTTTATAGCCGTTTACATCCGCGATTTTTTTACCTTCTCGGATCAACCTCTGATGCCCCACATGCATACCATCGAAGGTGCCGATACAAAGCACGGTTGGCTCTTTGATATATTCCGTATCATACCTGATGTTAATCATTCTCGTTTTCCCCTAATAAATGTGTTGTAATCTTTATACGATTCCCCGTGATTCTTCCCAAACCGAAAAAAACACCTTCACAATATACGCGATATAATTCACAACTGTTACTTTTCTCAACTGACGCCACGCGCCCGTCTAAACCATTGGCCACGCGCTTAAAATCCGCTTTTTCGACCACAGCTTTTGGATAATCCGCCAAAACTTCTTCAATCGGCGTCAAAAACCGATTGATATCACCGCACTTGACCCGTGCATCAGCTTCATCCATAGTCACCGCATCTTCCACAAGCAATGCGCCGGATGCGGTTCGTTCTAAAAAGGACATATATGCACAAGTCCCTATCGCTTTTGCGATATCTTCAAACAACGCGCGGATGTAAGTGCCTTTAGAACATTTAACCGAAAGCAGAAAACGATTTTCCGCCGTTTGCGCTAGAATCTCAATGTGCTCAATCTGCACTCTTCGTGCCTTTATCTCAAAATTCTCGCCTTGGCGTGCCCGTTCGTATGCCCGTTTACCATCAATCTTGATGGCCGAGTACCGCGACGGCACCTGCGTAATCTCTCCAATAAACGAAGGCAGGACGTCTTCCAACATCGTTTGAGTCACTATTTTATCGTCAGTCTGAGTCACAGCACCATATGCGTCCTGCGTATCCGTACTGACGCCAAAAGCAATCTCACCGATATAAGTCTTACCCTTGTTCATCATATAGTCGGATAGCTTGGTGGCTTTCCCGACCAAAATGATCAAAACGCCGCATGCCCCTGGGTCCAAAGTCCCCGCATGCCCGATCTTTTTTATATTGAGCAACTTTTTAAAAAAACCAACCGCATGATTGGATGACATACCGGGCGGTTTTAGAAAATTAATTACACCGTTCATTCGCTTTTAAAAAACATATCCTTAACCAGACTAATGACATTATTTTTTACGGTATCAAAATCACCGTTTACGGCACATCCCGCCGCATTTTTATGTCCGCCGCCGCCATAAACCTGCGAAGTTTTGGCTACATCATAATCGCCTTTCGAGCGAAATGAGACCTTGAAAAACGATTTAGTAATCTCACGAATAAACACGGCCACAAGAACGCTTTCCACATCCACTGCCGTATTCACCAATGTTTCGCAATCGCCTTCTTTGGCTCCCACCGATGCCATATCATCACGAGACACCGTAATCAGCGCGATCTTCTCGTCCTGATACATCTCCATTTTGCTAATCGCAAGGCCAATCAGTCGCGTTTGTGCCAATGATTTTTCCAAAAACAGACGACGCGCGATATCGACAAATTCAAATCCCGTATTAAAAAGCCGTGCTGTTTTTTCAAAAGAATTCTGTGTGGTATTGGAGTACATAAAATTGCCGGTATCGGTCGCAATGGCCGTATACAAACACGTGGCAATATCCTTATCAATCTCAAATCCGAATTCGTCAAAGATATCCACGATGATTTCTCCGGTCGCCGCCATACGCTGAACGATGTTGATATCACCAAAATTATCATTGGTCACATGATGGTCGATATTGACCACAATTTTTGCCTTTTTTAAGTATTCATCCGGAAGATTGAGTCTTTCTTTATCTGCGCAATCCACGCCGATAATCAAGTCAAGATCTGATGTAACCAAATCTAAAGGCAGAAACGTATAATTTTCAGATAGAAATTTGTATTTGTTGGGTATAGGTGTGTGTGAAATAAGCCAAACGTGTTTGCCCATCCGCTTAAGGGCAATATAGAAAGCCAAAGCGGAACCCAGCGCATCACCGTCTGGATATTTATGGGGTACAATCAGGATGTTAGACGCACCTTTTATCGCTTGATAAAGCTCATCATACTTTTTACTCATCCTTAGCCCCAATGTCATTTAATATTTTTGCAATTTTGTCCGATTGCTCCATGGAATGATCCTCCATAATGCGAATCTCGGGCATTTTTCTTAAATTCATGCGCTTGCTAACTTCAGAACGCAAAAAACCCAGTGCATGTTCCAGCGCACTGATGGTTGATTTTTGCATTTCTTCGGTATCGTACACGGAGATATATGCGGTAGCATAGGACAGATCGTTGGTTACATCCACACGAATCACACTGGTCATGATGGAAATTCTCGGATCCTTCATCTCAGAACGTATAATGTCAGCAAGAATTTTTTGCATTTCACCGTTTATCCGGCGTTGTCTGTTTCCTGCCATAATTCTATTCCTTTTTTCTTTCTAGCGTTCAACCTTTTTCATTTCAAACGCTTCAATGATATCGCCAACTTCTATATTGTTGTAATTCTCAATCGAAATACCGCACTCATAGCCGGTCGAAACTTCTTTTACATCATCCTTGAATCGTCTCAGCGTACCCACCGCACCTTCATGGATAACGATGTTATCACGGAGCAGTCGCAGCTGAGCACTACGGTTGATTTTTCCATCCAGTACATAACAACCCGCAATGGTACCCACGCTGGATACTTTAAACAGCTCACGTACTTCGACGTGTCCAAGAATTTCTTCTTTGAACTCAGGTTCCAACATACCGACCATGGCTTTTTCAACGTCCTCAATCGCATCATAAATAACACGATACAAGCGAACATCCACTTTTTCACGATCAGCCGCCGTACGCGCCATATTATCAGGTCGTACATTAAAGCCGATGATAATGGCATTGGCCACGCTAGCCAGCATGACATCTGCTTCTGCAATGGCACCAACACCTGCGTGTTTCACCACCACTTTCACTTCGTCGTTGGATATCTTCTCTAATGCCTGTTTAATCGCTTCGGCTGAACCCTGTACATCCGCTTTGACCACGATGTTCAAGTTTTTCAAATTGCCTTCTGCAATTTTATCAAACAAATCATCCAAGCTGACTTTGGACATATTCTTAAGCTTTTCAGCTTTTTGCCTATCTTTACGCTCTTCAACAACTTTTCTTGAGAGCTTATCCTGTTCTACAGCGTGCAGTGTATCCCCCGCCGCCGGAACTTCACTGAATCCAATCACCTCAACTGGGATAGATGGACCGGCTTCTTCAACCGCCTCACCATCGTCGTTCACCATGGCGCGAATACGGCCGGATGCCGTTCCTGCCACAATCATATCGGACACTTTTAGCGTACCGTTGTTGACCAGAACCGTCGCAACCGGGCCACGGCCCTTATCCAGTTTGGCTTCGATAATCGTTCCTTTTGCCAAACGATCCGGATTGGCTTTCAGTTCCAGAACTTCGGACACCAGCAGAATCATTTCCAGTAGTTTATCAAGGCCTTCCATCGTCATGGCCGAAACCGGAACCATAATGACTTCGCCGCCCCATTCTTCAGCTAACAGTTCATACTCGGTTAATTCC
>JBFLKV010000289.1:0-7169 GCA_040883365.1 Eubacteriales bacterium | reverse complement strand
TTGAGTAAACCACCTGATATTCCAGACCCGGTTGCTGTCCTGTCGCCGTTATATCCAATGTCATCGTATCATCCAGACCAATCATATAGTCATTATCGGCATCGCCAATTGCTAATGCAACGGATTCTGCCGGGAGTTTAGTAAACCATATCTCAATCGATTCACTCAGCTCAAGGCTGACATCGGCTGTCCTCGTTTTTCTGCCTACGGCCGTGGCTTCGGCCTTGAACTCGTAGGTGCCTTCCTTCTTTGGTCGGAAGAATGCTTGGTTCTCGATGACAGACTTAGCTGGAATCGGGCTCCATCTGCTTGTGCCTTCCAAACGATAGAAGAACTTATATGTCGCATCCTCATTGGCCAAAGCGGTCAGTGTGAGTGTATCCGATTTTTCCGGCAACAGTTTAACACCGTCTGTTGCATCGCTTGTAAAGCTCGTCATCTCGGTTGCCGGCTGAGATACATATACTTTGATCATACAGTCATCATACACATCCGCGCTCGTATTATCCATGTTCTTGGCACTGACGCGCAAGTAATAGGTTGTATCTTTCTTTAATCTACTTACATCCAGCGTAAGCGCATCGATTACACGGGTCGTACGTAGCCCGCCGCCCTGCCAATCACCTAAGGCTATGAATTTCTTACCATTGGTCGAATATGAATACTGGAATTCGGCATCAACCGATGTCACAATATTGAAATCCATCTCAACATCCAATGTATCTCCATCTTTAGTATACTCTCTTACGGTACCTGATTTGTTGTTGATGACATTTTGTACACCCGTAGTTTCTGCTGCAAAATAGAGCCCAACATATTCTGGATCATCATAGAATGTATCTGCTGTCGAGCGGCCAGTTGCCCTCGCCTCAACCGCAAAGAAATACTTGCCTTCTTTTTTCAATACAAAATCAATTGTGTTGCTTGTGCTCCACTTCCTATTAACCGCAATCCATTTCGTACCGCCAAGCATCTTATAGTAGAAGCGATATTCCACTTCGCCTGGTGCATAACCTGCGGTGGATTCGTCTGTTGCTGTCAGCGTCTTAATGCCCTCTGCCAGAATCTGCGTCGACGAACCGGCGTCAATCTGAATATCGCCGTCTTCCAACGGATGCGCGGTCTTGAATTCCACTTGAGTCATAGCAAAAGCATCAGCGGTTTTCTCGTTTCTGCCCACAGTGCGTACCTGAACCTTAAGATAATAAATCGTATCCTTCTTCACGGCCGGTAGCGCGGGTACTTCTATCGTCGCTTCGCTGTCTATGATAGTAAGGGCCTCATACTCCTTGCTAAAGGGTTTATAGCTCTTGCCGTTGGTTGAGTAAAACAGCTGATATTCCACATCGTCCTCGGTGTCATTTTGCATTATGAGCATGTTAAGGTTCACTGTTTCACCGTTGACATAGTCTTTCTCGTCTGCGATTAAGTAAAGCAGACCCGCCACTGGTTTGGCTGTATTGCTCAAGGTATAGGACGTATAGTCATAGTCCCAAACATCTCCAACTTTGCCCTTTCTACCTAGGCTCATCGCTTCCACCTTAAAGTAGTAGGTACCTTCTGCTTTGGGCATAAACTGAACTTCGCTTTCTTCGCTGAATTTCTTATTGATGTACACCCATTTGGTGCTGCCTTGCGTACGATAGGCAAATCGATAAGTCGGCGTTTCTTCGTAACCCAGTTTATTAATAGCCGTCGCCGTCAGAGTAATGCCTCCTTCAGGGATGACCTGTTCATCGTTTGTATTACCTACGCTGTCCAAGGTGACGCTTTCAAGCGGCATCACAGGACAGACCAAAATCTCGACAGATTCACTGGAACGTGTTGTTTTCGACCCCACCGTTCTTGCATCCAGCTTAAAGATATACTGCGTATCTTTACGTACACTCGAGAAAGTATAGGTAATTATCTCTGGCGCCGAATAAGCGGTCCAAACCTTTTCTGCCGCTTTAAATGATTTGCCGCCATTCGTTGAATACATCAGCTGATATTCAGCCGATTCGCCAGCCGGGATATCAGCAATCTCAACATACATTTCAATCGTTTCGTTCTGTACCGTTTCATCGGGACCAGCATAGCTCAAAGAGACGCCGTCAACCGGAATAGGTTCAACAACCGAGATAAACTTTAAGCCGCATTGATTAGCATAAGTTTCCGCATAGGATCCGGCTACACCATAAATCACAGCTGAACTAGAACCTACCAATATGTTCGATTCACTATCGTCCCATTCACCCTGCCCGATATTTGTTGCCGTCGGCATAATGGTCACTTTTTTAAGCTTTTTGTTATCTGAAAAAGCCCTATAGCCAATAACTTCAACCGTTTCCGGTATTTCTATTTCTGTGATGTTTGAAACAGAATAGAATGCGTAATCACCCACAGAAATAACCCCACTGGGCAACTCAACATTCTTCAAATACTGCGCTTTAAGAAAAGCGTATCCCGCTATTCTCCTTACGGTATCCGGTGCTTTATAAGTCGCATTAAAACGCAGCGGCTGATAGAAATAGATCGTCGTCTTAGCCGCATCCATCAATGCCCCGCGCTCAAATACTGCCGATGTGCCGGTTTGGATATCATTTAATTTCAAACAGTTTGCAAACAGACCTTCGCCAATAGTAAGTAAGGTATCCGGCAAATCAATATGCTTAAGCTTCCCACATGAAATAAACGCGAAAGGTTCAATGGTTTGCAACTGGTCTGAATTGTTAACCGTAACCAAATTATCAGCATATCCAAAAGCCATCGATTCGATCAATGTCACCGTGTTAGGAATCGTATACTCTGTATCCGATTTCTTCGGCGCATATTGCATCAGTGTCGTCATCGTCGCATTATATAAAACATCATCTATCGCTCTATAATGACTTCCCACGCCGGATTCGGTGATTGAAGATAAATTCAAACAGCCATTAAAGACGCTATTTCCTACTGAGGTCAAGGAGCTTGGTATTACAACCGAAGTGAGTTTCTGATTGTTATAGAACGCAAAGGAACCAATTTCCTCTACCCCTTCCGGAATCTCAAGTTCTGTTAATAGGCAGTGTGCAAAGGCGTCGTCTCCAATGCTCACCAACGAGGTAGGCAAACTGATGCTGGTTAAAGCCGTGTTGTAAAATGTCTGAGCACCGATGCTCGTCAAGTGTGTTGGTAAATTGACGGCCGTCAAACTGGTACACCCATTAAAGGCTAAGTCCTCAATTTTGTCCACCATATTTGGCAACTGCACAGTCTGAATAAATGTTTTCCCGCTAAACGCTCCCTCTCCAATGCCAGTAACCATCATCCCATCTATTATGAATGGCACGGCGACATTAACATCATTTCCAAGGTAGTCTGTAATCGTGACAGTATCGTCACCATTATCGCTATAGACATAATCTTTTGCAAACAAAGCAAAATCACTGTTTGAAGGATAAACCTTAACGCTTTGTGAAGTTCCGGTCACCTGTTTTACCACCGACTGCACATTTTTTGCGGTATATTGATACATCTCATTTAAGGTGATCACCTTATCATTATCCGCGTCCGCCTCTAGCGTAGAAAACATCTCATCCGCATACAGTCCAACGCCATTATGGAATGTGAATGTGAATATGCCTAGCGGATAAACATCTTCTCTAGGTGCATAGTAGTTTGCTTCAGCAAAATCGGATTGAAACCCTATTTCAAATTCATAGGAATATTGCGTAATAGACGCGGCTGTTAGCACCTTATAATCGCCTTTTGCCAAGTTCATAACACCGGGGTCTGACGAATTTGCCGTATCCGCATGGGTCAAACCATTGATCCACACGTCAGTGAATTCATCTGGTGTTAGGCTTTCTTCCAGCGTTACGCTTTCTTCAACACCTTTTCCAATCATTCCTCCTGAATGGCAAGCGTCGATAATGACCACCTTTGTACCCTCAAACTGATCCAAAACAGCTTCCATTTCATTGACCGAGATGAACCCATCATCTGCCGCCACCAAACTTCCATCGCCGGCTCCATGCCCTGAGTAATAGACAAGTAGCGTCGCATCTGCCCCCATTGCTTGCGCATAAGAATCGATTACATCAAGCATTTCGTTTTTTGAATAATTCAAATAGACGTGCGTATCAAATTCTCCATCGAATATTTTGGCCATGCCTACCACGTCATTCTGCGGTCCCACCAAGTCCAATTCGTAACCTGGATAATCGTACATGCCAAAAAACAGAGCAGTATTCCACATCGCTTTGCTGGTTGCGTTAACGCTCACGGTTGGTGCTTCCTTAACCGGTATCGTATCCAACTCAAATATAGGATATTCTATGCCATCAACTATGACACTGCCTCTGCCTTGCGTATCTGCGCTAGCCAGCGCAGGCATCAAAGCGATGGTTAACACCACCAAGATGACGCAAAAAAATTGAATCCCCGTTTTTCTTTGCCTAACCTTTTCCATTTCCCTCTCCCTGTTTGCTAATTTTTAATATTTTCTATATGAATCTAAATTTTACATATCAAAAATTATACCATTTCTAACCCCTATCTACAATATAATTATCGATAGATATATGTAAAAAAAGCAGTTTTAACCAAAAATGGCGAGCTATCTAATATGACCGCACCTAAGCTCTGTTTTTCACGGTATCACACGTATCTTCTCTTTGTTTTTTACTCTTTGCTCTTTTCGGCCCATTTTGTATCAGTGTTTTTGACTATAATGACTTATCTGTCTACAAAGCTTTTAAAAAATCAGAAATATAAAGAAGCATTTGAACATTTTTTGATGATTACTACCCAACAAATCATTGACTATCAATGAGGTTTATGCTAGTATTATTTTTGCATTTAGATATGCCGAAGTGATGGAATTGGCAGACGTGCCGGATTCAAAATCCGGTGGTAGCAATACCGTGTGGGTTCGACTCCCACCTTCGGCACCAATACAAAAGAAGACCACCCCAAGGGTGGTCTTCTTTTGTGTTTTGAGAAGATAATATTTTATTTGCACCCAAGCCTTCTAGCGGTCTAGAATACGCCGGATTCTTGCATAAACCGTATTCCGTCCAGATAGGATAGCCAATTATTACCGCCATGCCCCCGACCTTTTCGAGAAAAAGTGTAGATGGTAAGCGAAGGATAGGCATTCGCGTTTAACGTGGATGCCATATCATACATAGCTTGTTGCATCTCATCAGATTCGCGGCCGCCAATGCTTAAATAGAGTACAGCGGGAATATCTGTTTTATTCAAAGATAGCGTTTTTTCAATATCGAAAATGGCGTTTTCCTGCAAGGGTAGCGTCGGACTTGCGGCGATATACCCCGCGAAAAGCGCTTCGTCCTGCGAAGAATTAAGCAGCGCATATACTGTAGCCAGCCCGGCAAGCGAATGACCCGCTAGCACGCGGTGCTTGTTACCCTGTGTTAGGTAGCGGGACTCAACCTCAGGAATAAGCTCTTCTTTCATAAATGCGTAAAATTCTTCTCCCCCGCCAGTAGGCGCCCAGTCAACAACATCGGCCACAAAGGGCGTATAATCGCGTTCACGGGCATCCTCGTCCGCACTCCCGTAACCAACACCGAATACGATTGCATCCAAATCGGTCATGGCCGCTACGCCTGCCATCGGGCGGCCATCGCTATCACCATCCAGCACAAATATCGTTGGATAAGCAATGGTTGGATCGTAATCATCCGGCAAATAGACATGAATGACATATGTGTCGTTGGCTATGTCCGATTGCACCTCAAACGACTCATAATCTCCATTATAATGCAGTCCAATATACACAGATTCTACAACATCGCGCAGTGCCATAAGCGCAGCAATTGCAAGCACGACAATAGCAACGCCAATAATGATTTTAATTTTGCGCCGACGCGGTTTTGTTTTCATGTGCTGATTTCTCCTTTAAGACGGCTTAGAAAAGACTTTTGCAAATTATATCATGATAGTATAGTGAGTAAAAGCATATATGGCAATCGTTTACAAGCCGTTTCGTATTTGCCCATATGGTATAATTAAACAAATTGTTTTTACAAACACTTTTATTAGGATCAAAAAAACTGCGACAGGAGATACGCAATGCTCATGTTCGCTATCATATCAATGCTAATCGCCGTTACCGCTTATACGACCGGCGTTTTTTCTGAAAGAAAAGCAAAAACCCTTAAGAAAAGTCATGTGATTATATTCTGGTTTGGTTTATTGTTTGACATGTCAGGCACAACCGCAATGAGCGCAATCAGTGATGGGTTTGATTTTGACCTTCATGGGATTACGGGACTTATTGCATTATTGCTGATGCTGTTCCATATTATTTGGGCCACCATTGTCTACCGAAAAGGGAATGCTTCAGCTAAAGCAAACTTTCATAAATTCAGTTTTTGGGTGTGGCTATTATGGTTAGTTCCCTTTATCTCAGGTATGATTATCAATATGTGATTGATTTATAATATTTTTTGCACCAGAGCCAATACGCATAATGGCTAAAAAAAACTTAATTATATTTATGAAAAACAAGAATAGATGCGATACTACACATGATGTAACGCGAAAGGAGTACAAAAATGTCTATGCACAGAAAACGCAACAAAGCACTTGGTCTAAAAGAATTGGTTGCGATTGCACTTGGAGGAATGGTCGGCGGCGGGATTTTCACTGTACTCGGCATCTCCGTGTCGATCGTCGGGAAACTGACCCCGTTTACAATACTATTAGGTGGTATGCTTGCCATGGCCGCTGCTTATTCATATGTTAAGCTCGGTGTATATTTTAAGGATGAAGGCGCATCATTTGCTTTTGTCAAAAAAACATTCCCAAACTCTCATTTTGCCCCATCAATCATCGGTTGGTTAGTTATTTTTGGTTATATCAGTACACTAGCCTTATATGCTTATACCTTTTCTTCCTACGCATTGAGTGCACTGCCTTTCGCTCAAGTGATTTGGATTCGTAAAGCCGTTGCGATTGGAATTATGAGCTTGTTTGCGTTCATTAATATCTGGAGTGTAAACGGGATGGGTAAAATTGAAGATATCATGGTCTACACCAAACTCGTGATTCTTCTGGTGATATCCGTTATCCTTATGAAATTCGGCGCCTCTAATTTAAACAATCTGGTTTCCGGACTTTCGGCCGATTTTAAAAGCTCTGGAATAATCAATGTGCTGATTGTTGCCTCCATTACCTTT
>JBFLKV010000061.1:0-2717 GCA_040883365.1 Eubacteriales bacterium | reverse complement strand
GTATAGGCGACAACCGTGTAAAAAAGAGAGGGCAGATCTTCAGCCAACGGTAATTCGGTCACAACAGAATACACGACTAATACCAAAATCAACCCAAGATAGGCGGATAATATCCCCTTTAGCATTTTCCCGGAAAACATGGAGAGAATGCTCACCAAAAACACCAGTGATACATATGGCGCACTGCCAAAGATGCCGGTTAAATACCAGAAAACCGGCATCAGTACAAATCCAAAAAAAGACATATAGATAAAGCTTGCGATATTCAGCGAAATGATTTTTGCCCAGGACAGAAGCAATGCTGCGCATGCCAAAATCGTAGCTGCCGTAAACACAACCGTATAAATGATACCCGGGTGAAAAGCGATCATCAGCAAAATCCCGATAGCGTTTGCTACGGCACTCGTCGTTATGATAATTTTCTGCATCTTATGCCGCGATTCATCATAGTGCTGTTTTTTATACAAATCAAGCAATAGCCTTTCTGAATTCATTAAGTACCTCCAAATATTTGTTCACGCTGTCAATTTCATGCTATAATTAGTTCGCACTAATAAGTATATAATAAACAGTTTTTAAACAGCGTAAAACACAACCAAGCAAAAATAGACAGTTTATGCCTTTTTATTCGCTGGTTGTTAATCGAATCATGTGTCTTTTACCTATATTTAACGAATTTGCAACGGAGGAACAATCCATGAGAAAGCTATTCTTCACCGTATACCAACAGATTTTACGCATCTATGTTTCCACTCTTAATATCAAAAAAACCGAAATCATTCATGAAATCGGTTCTGCTAAAAAAATCGGTGCTTTAGTCAAACAAAAAGGCTTTAGCCGTGTGCTGATCATCACCGACCAAGTGCTGACAAAGCTTGGTTTGTTGGATGGCATGATAGAAAACCTTAAAAAAGAAAACATAACCTACGCGATTTATGACAGCGTTGTGCCAAACCCCACCATCAAGAATATCGAAGAAGCCAAAGCGCTGTATACCAAAAACGCGTGCCAAGCCATTATCGCATTTGGCGGCGGCTCGGTGATTGACTGTGCTAAGATGGCGGGCGTGGTGGCGCTGACCGGTAAACCCGTCAAGCGATACGACCTGATGATTCCGATGATCCCAAAAATGGCACCACTGATCGCCGTGCCCACCACGGCGGGTACGGGGTCGGAAGTCACGATCTCGGCCGTGATCACCGATGAAACGCGGCATAAGAAGATGGGCATCACCGACGCCAAACTCGCACCTGATATCGCGATTCTGGATGCGGAGCTGATGGTTGGACTGCCCAAGCCCATCACCGCGGCAACCGGCATCGATGCACTGACGCATGCGGTTGAAGCCTATGTGGGCAATTGGAAGTTCAAGGTGACCGACGCCTATGCCATCAAAGCAGTCGCTCAGATTTTCAAATTCTTAGAACGCGCATACAAAGACGGAAGCGATATGGAAGCCAGACACCAAATGGCGATTGGCGCAACCTACGGCGGTTATGCTTTTCGCACCGCGGGTGTCGGTTATGTACACGGCATCGCACACCGATTAAGCGAGTTATACGGCGTACCTCACGGTCTTGCTAACGCCATCGTCCTGCCGCATGTTTTGCGTAAATCCTTTAAGGATATTTATAAAAAACTGGCCGACCTAAGCAAAAAAGCTGAGTTAGCGGACGCACGCCAATCCGACCGAGAAATCGCCGAAGAGTTTATTGTAAAAATTGAAGACTTGAATAAGAAACTTGGCATCCCCAAATATGCAGAC
This sequence comes from Eubacteriales bacterium, assembly GCA_040883365.1. GTDB lineage: Bacteria > Bacillota > Clostridia > Christensenellales > CALMFG01 > CALMFG01. Next base: position 952 of record JBFLKV010000061.1, on the reverse strand, counting down.
AAGATTAAGTCCGAGGATATTCCGCTGATTGCCAAACGCGCCATCGGCGAAGCCAACAAGACTTATCCTGTGCCCGGCGTGATGAACAAAAAAGAAATGGCCGCTTTTGTAACCACATTATTACCGCCAAAATAAGCTAAAAAAAGATTACCGACGACTTTGTGAGGACAGACTGATGACCATTACGACTTTTTACTTCAGCGGAACCGGAAACACCCAATGGGCAGTGAGTACGCTTAATCAGCGTCTGACTTCTGTGGGGCATCACGCCGATGCCTACCCGATTGAAAATCAACTTTCAGATGACCAAGTCATCTCTTTGCTTGAGTCTTCTGATGTTTTGGGTTTTGCCTATCCGCTATACGGTGCCAATATCCCGCGCATCATGCGCCAGTTTATCCATCGCATCATTTCTCTGGCGCGCACCCAAGGCCTTAACAAAAAGAACATCTTTTTAGTCAACACGTTTGGGTACGTCAATGGCCATGGCATCTTTTGCGCAAAAAAAGTGCTTCAAGATTCACCCTTTAAAATCGTGGGGTATATCAACCTACGCCTGACCAACAGTGCCCCTTCAAAAACCAAAGGGCGTGCCTTCGTCGGCCGCCATCTGCCGGATCACTTCAAGCAGAATGCAGGGCGCAAGCTTAGCCAATTTGTTAAGCGACTCAACCACGGACAAAGGATGATCAACGGCATCGGACCTCACCTCTTGGTCGGTATGCTGATTCGACATATCTTGCGCGAAGAAATCAACGCGAATTACAAAAATATGCGGGTGGATATGAATAAATGTACGAGGTGTCTACTGTGTGTTAAGCAATGCCCAACAAAAAGCATCACCCATTATGATGGTCAGTTCTCTTTTTCAAGCACTTGTGAAGCCTGTATGCGGTGCTATCACCTCTGCCCAACAGAAGCGATATCCAATTTCAAATCATAGATTTGGCGC
>JBFLKV010000288.1:0-4093 GCA_040883365.1 Eubacteriales bacterium | reverse complement strand
TTGCCGGCGATTTGATCGATGAGATTTTGTTTAAGATCAATCCGGACGATTATGCTTCTATGCAGCATTTTCAGAAATTGTTGATTGATTTTGGCATTATCAAAGCACTGCGCAAGGCCGGATGTAAAAACGGCGATGCGGTGGTGCTCAATGAAGTTGAATTTGATTTTGTAGATTAGAAAAGAGGAAAATAGATGACAAGTAAACAAAGGGCTGTTTTAAGAAGACTGGCCAATCAATTAGACCCGGTGGTCTATGTGGGTAAAGAGGGATTGACGGCTGTGATTATCAGCGAAACCGAACTGGTGCTGGAAAAGCGCGAGCTTATCAAGGTGCAGGTACAGGTCGGATGCGATCTTTCGTCGCGTGAAGTGGCAAACACGATGAGTGAGAAGCTGAACGCGGATGTGATTACTGTGCTCGGGAAACGGTTTGTACTCTATAGGAAAGCCAAAAAGGACAGTCAAAATTTGATTTAAACATTTGTTTTAGTGATGTAGATATTGTATAATTTTTTTATTGGTTTTTAAACAAAATACCTTCAATGGGGAGACGAACAAAAAGATGCTGAACGGAAAAAAAGTGGCGGTAGTTGTGCCAGCCTATAATGAAGAAACGCAAATTGGGATTGTGATCGACACTATGCCGGATTTTGTGGATCGTATCATTATCGTCAATGATGGTTCCTCGGACGGAACAGAAGCGATTGTTAAAGAATATATCGCGAAACAGAAAAAATCCGATATCGTCATCGATTTGCCCAGCGAAGATTTTGAACGCACCATTTTTAATCGCGCATTGGAAACGGTGTTGCAGATTCGTGAAGAAGAAGCCAAATGCTTTCCGAAGCATGAGATATATAACGACAATAATTCAGACCGAATTGTGCTGATTAATCAGGAAAACTCCAAGGTTGGCGGTGCGATTGCTACGGGTTATAAGTGGGCAAGAGACCGTATGATCGATTGTACAGCGGTGATGGCAGGGGATGCACAGATGGACCCGGCCGAGCTTTCTAGCATTTGCATGCCGGTGGTTAATGAGGAAGTGGATTACGTAAAAGGCAATCGCTTGATTCATAAATCGGCGCGTGTGCTAATCCCTAAAAAGCGCTTTTTTGGCAACTCGGTGCTTTCGGCACTGACCAAAGTGGCGTCCGGATACTGGCGGGTTTCGGATACTCAGACCGGCTATACGGCCATTTCGTTATCGGCGCTAGAAAGCATTGAGATTCATAACATCTATCGCGATTATGGTATGCCTAATGATATGTTGGTTAAACTCAATATGTCGTACTGTACGGTTAAAGAGATTCCAATCAAGCCGGTGTATGATGTGGGCGAGCAATCTAAGATGCGAATCATGAAGGTTATCCCGAAGATTTCTTGGCTGCTACTAAAATCGTTTGTCAAACGTTTGTGGGGCAAGTATTTTCTTCGCGATTTTCATCCACTATTCTTATTCTATAATTTCTCGTTTTTGCTGGGATTTTTAAATATCTATTTCCTTGTAGAAATTATTGTTGCCTTTGCAAGGAATATGCCGATCTCTGTTGGCACATATCTGGGATTTGTTCTTTTAACCATCTCCTCATTACAGGCTCTGTTCTTTGGTATGTTTATGGATATTCAGGATAACGCAAAACTCGAAAAATAAAGGGATATCAATGCGTATGGCATTAATAAAACGCCAGCGCATTTTTTTAAGGCAGAACCTACATGAAAAACATCTTCAAACACGAAAAACTACAAAGCAAAATGGGCAAGGACATCGCTTGGAATATGGCCAGTATGATTTTTGTTGCCATCGCAGGCCTTGTTTACAATACAATATTTGTTGTCTTTTATACCGCAGATGTGTTTGGTCTATATAATCAAGCACTGGTCTATTTTTTGATATTTAGTCAAATTGCTGTTTTCGGCATCCATTTTTCAGTGCTGAAATATGCCGCGGAGTACTCCGAAGAGGAAGAAAAGCGAAACCAGCTGTTTAGTACGGCTATATTAAGTACACTTATCACGTCGGTTTTGACCGTCGGACTCATCTATGGGCTGGCCAGACTCTATATCCTTTGGCTGGGGCCTTCGGTTGTGGTCAACATGCTTATCTATTCGTTGCCCGCGCTGGTTTTCTTTGCCTTAAATAAAGTGATATTAAACTACCTCAACGCAATCCGCGCGATGCGGGCGTTTGCGGTCTTCCAATCCTTACGCTATGTCTTGATTGTGCTGACTTTGCTTGTGTTTGGTTTTCTAAATGCTAAAACCGAAATACTGATGCTGATTTATGCCATTTCTGAATTTTTGTTGTTTGTTACGATGGTTATCTATGTGGCGAGCATGAAGCTGGTGCATTTAAGATTCAATTTGGAATGGATAAAAGAGCATATTGCATTTGGCTCAAAGGTTTTCCTTGGCAGTGTGGTGGTGGATTTAAACGCCAAAATGGACATTGTGGTTTTGGGGCTTTTTGTCAGCGATGCTATCGTGGGCTTCTATTCTTTTGCCATCATGTTTGCGGACGGCTTTTATCAGATCCTCGTCGTTTTACGGCGCAATATCAACCCGCTCATCACGCAATACACCAAGGACAATATGCCGAGTTTTCATCAGATGAAGAATTCTTGGCGGAAGCGAATGCGCGTATTTTCGCCGGTACTGGCGGCCATGGTTCTGTTAGGTTACTGGGCGCTGTGTGTTGTCTTGGGAAGACAGGAGTATTTGGCCGCGATTCTACCTTTTGCTATCGTTCTGTTTGGCAAATCATTTAACGGCTACTATATCGTCATGGGTAACCTAATGAATCAAACAGGAAACCCAAAACAGGAGACATGGCTAAATATTTTGACCATCGGGTCGAACACATTGCTCAATTTTTTGTTGATTCCGCACTTTGGGATGAACGGCGCGGCGGTGGCTACGGCGGTCTCATTCTTTGTATTCCGCTTTGTTCTGCACAGCATGGCAAAAAACAGGCTGAATATCAACCTGCTTTTGCATGAGTAATAGATTTATGGAAAATAAAATGAAGAATTCTTATGCTGCGGGTTTGGTTGACCAGACTTGCGGCTGTTTTTTTGTCAACATTTCGGTCAACACGTTTAAGCACGTATGCACCGTATAGGTGATGTCGGTCGTCATGGACTCCCATTCGCTGATGCTTTGCTGCGCCGCATGATACCGTTTGTTTTCCGCTAGGATATATTCTGTGATGTTTTTGCCTTCAGCCTCGCTAAAGTGTGCAGAGATGCCGGGAGACATAAAGCAAAGATGATCGGTGAACGAAGCGAAGAAACGGGACAGCTGATTTTCATAGCGAGAGTGGATGAGTGGTTTTTTTCCTGTTTCGTGATTATGCATCAGGCAAAAGGTGTCGGAAATAAAGTGAGATGTGATGCCGAGGTACAACGACAATCGGCCTGGACCCAACTTGTTTTTTGCAATCCGGTTCAAGTATTTTTCGATATGTTTTTTAGCATGTTTCACATGATGGGGTTGGATGCGGTGGTAGGGGTGCAAGTCCGGTGTGATAGACCCCAGGCGAAACCAAAAGGGGTGGAGCTGAGCGCCGATGGTGCGCGCCAGATTATCCATAAGGACGTTTGAGATATTCAAATGTGTTTTTAAATCCATAAGTTTAATTCGTTCCTTGTTATTTAGTGGTTTTATTGTAGCCAATTTACCATGCAATTGTGGTATTTTATAGGCCGAAATAATAAACGGTTTATTAACTTTTTGTATATAATTTGTAATCAAAGTATTTTTATGCGTTCTAAAATACCTTCATTGGCTATTATTGCGAGTGGTTTCTTTTTTTAAAGTGACATTATACAAAGGGCAAGCACTGTATAGGATTTTGAGTTGACAAAAGGGGGGTAAATATATAAAATGGAAATGCTATAGAGCTTTTGCTTGCAAGTGAGCGGGTTTCGTAAAACCTTCTACAAGATGCAAGCGTCAATTATATTAATATAGTTTTTGTAGGAGGAAAGAAACAAAAATGGGAAAAGCTAAATTTGAAAGAACAAAACCGCATGTTAATATCGGAACCATTGGTCACGTTGACCATGGTAAAACCACATTAACAGCCGCGA
>JBFLKV010000009.1:0-16602 GCA_040883365.1 Eubacteriales bacterium | reverse complement strand
ACGGCGGAGAAGGACCGTTTGGAGATTTTAATGGCTGAGAACAGCAATTATGTTTATGATATGTTGCCCTACACCATGGTGCTGGGGGTATCGGATACTTGGGTGAAAAAATTCAATGTACTAATGACCGAACCGCCCAATTGGTACACGGCATATGGCACGGGAGCATTCACCACGGCCTCCTTGATGCGGTCGATGACAAGGACAACGACAAGCATGTCCAGTGTGGCCAGCTCAAGACCCTCTTCGTCCGGCAGTTCGGGCGGCGGTGGCGGTTTCTCCGGTGGCGGCGGTGGCGGTGGGGGCGGCGGCTCCTGGTAGAAGCCCCCTATAATTTTAAGAAGTCAAGGCGATCGATTCTAAGATCGCCTTTTTATATGGCAATCAGTGAAAATTCGCTTGACAAACGCAGGCAGGGCGGTATAATTAGGGCAGAAGCGTGCTCGTGCACAGTATTTGTGTGCTCGTGCACGGCGGGAGAGACTTAATGGCAGTAACAATCAAACAAATCGCAGAAATGGCCGGTGTTTCCCGGGGGACGGTGGACCGTGCGTTGAATAAACGCGGCAACGTCAACCCCGAAGTGGAAAAACGCATCTTGGAGATTGCTGAACGTTTGGGCTATAAGCCGAATTTGGTGGCCAAGTCGCTGGCGTCCAGCGGACAAAAAAGTGTGATTGGCGTTTTGGTTTGTGCCGAGGGCAACGACTTTTTTAGCGAAGTTTTGGCGGGCATTGAGGATGCGGCAGATGAAATTAAGGATTTTGGATTTCGGGTGCTGGTCAAAAAAATGCGCGGCTTTGATGTGGAAGACCAATTAAAGCTGATTGATGAACTAGAAGATTTGGGAATTACCGCTCTGGCGGTGACGCCCATCAATGATATAAAGATTCGAGACCGACTGCATGCCTTGATTGAAAAAGGCATTCCGGTGGTGGCGCTGAACGTGGACATTGAAGGCAGCGAGAACATCACCTATGTCGGGTGTGATTATATGGTTTCGGGCCAAACAGCAGGCGCGATGATGGGGCTGGTAACCAAAGGCCAGGGTCGGGTACTGATTGTGACGGGCTCCAAGAAAATATTGGGGCATAACCTGCGTGTGGAAGGGTTTACCGAGGTTCTAAAAAGCGAGTATCCTTCGCTTAATGTGATTGACATCATTGAGACGAACGATAGCAATGATACAGCATACAATGTTCTAACCGAACGTTTGAGTCAAGAGATTGACTTTGACGCCATCTACTTTGTGGCCGGTGGTACTGTGGGTGGTATGCAAGCCATTATCGACAAAGGCTATGCGCATCAGTTTAAAATCATCACCAACGATGCGACCAGTGATCGCATCAAGCAGATGAGAGCAGGCATCATCGACGCCACCATCTGCCAGCAACCGTATGAGCAAGGCTATATTAGCATCAAAACACTATTTGACTATGCGGTGTTTGGCAACAAAAGTGAAGGCATTAAGAAATACACCAAAACGAATATCAAACTTAAATACAATTTTAAATAAATGAAATTAAAAGGAGTTAAAAAATGAAGGAATTCTTTCCCAATGTTCCAAAGGTAGAATATAAAGGCGTGGGCGGAGATGCACTGTCTTTCAAGTTCTATAATCCCGAAGAGGTCATCAATGGAAAATCCATGAAAGACCATATGCGTTTTGCTATGAGTTATTGGCATACCCTATGTGGCGACGGTACCGACATCTTTGGTAGCGGCACACAGGACAAAAGCTTCGGCGGAAATGACCCGATGGAAGTCGCCAAAAACAAGGCCTATGCGGGCTTTGAAATCATGAACAAACTCGGTATTGACTTTTTCTGTTTTCATGACCGCGATGTTGCACCCGAGCAAGCAACACTGACCGAAACCAACAAAGTGCTTGACCAGTACGTTGATATACTGGAAGAGCTGATGGGCAAATATAACAAAAAGCTTTTGTGGGGAACCACAAATGCGTTTGGGAACCCGCGTTTTACCAATGGTGCAGCCACCAACAACAATGCGGACGTGTTTGCTTTTGCGGCAGCACAGATTAAAAAGGCAATTGAAATCACCGTACGCTTAAAAGGCGAAGGTTATGTTTTCTGGGGCGGCAGAGAAGGTTATATGACGCTGATGAACACCAACCTTGGTTTAGAGCAAGACAACTTAGCAAGAATGCTGACCATGGCGCGCGATTACGGCAGAAGCATTGGCTTTAAGGGCGACTTCTATATTGAGCCAAAGCCGATGGAACCGACCACACACCAGTATGACTATGATGTGGCGACTTGCCTGGCGTTCCTACGCAAGTATGACTTGATGGACGACTTTAGAATGAATGTGGAAGCCAACCATGCAACATTGGCTGGTCACACCTTTGCACATGAGCTTTGTGTTGCGCGTGAAAACGGCGTATTCGGCTCGATTGATGCAAACAAAGGCGAAACTTTCAACGGTTGGGATACCGATAACTTCCCTACCGATGTATATGATGCAACCATGGCGATGGTTCAAGTGATTAAAGCCGGCGGATTCACCAAAGGCGGAACTAACTTTGACGCTAAGTTGCGCCGTGCTTCTATTGGTGCGGACGATGTCTTCAAAGGCTACATTGCGGGTATGGACACCATGGCACTTGGCTTCAAATTGGCCAGCAAAATCATTGACGATGGCAGATTAGATAACTTTATTGCTGACCGCTATTCGTCCTATAAATCGGGTATTGGCGCAAAGATTGTTGCCGGCACCACGGATTTGGCTGAGCTAGAAAAATACGCACTTGACCTTGGCGAAGTTACTAACAACACTTCCGGAAGACAAGAAGAGTTCGAAGGCATTTTGAACTCCATTATTTTCGGATAGTTCTTTTTTCCTTGGCCAGCCCAAAGCCGCTTTACCTTTGGGCTGGTTTCTTTATTAATTAACGAAAGAAAGCGAGCGATAACATGAGATATATTGCGGGAATCGACGTTGGGACATCCGGCGTTAAATGCATTATTATCGACGAGAATGGTGCTGTAGTTTCGTCGGTGACAGAAAACTATCCGCTTTCTATCCCACAAGAGGGATGGAGCGAACAGGACCCTGCCGATTGGTGGGCGGGCACACAAAAAGCGATGAAAGCCGCAGTGGAAAAAAGCGGCGTTAATAATAAAGATATTGTGGGACTGGGCTTTTCCGGCCAGATGCACGGACTGGTTGCGCTAGACAAAGACAAAAAGGTTTTACGTCCGGCGATTCTTTGGAACGACCAGCGTACACAAGCGGAATGTGATGAGGTTATTGAAAAAGCGGGCGGACTTGAGGGCCTGCTTAGCTACACCAACAACACCATGTTGACCGGATTCACCGGCGGCAAGATTGTTTGGGTGAAAAACAACGAACCTGAAATATATGAAAAAATTGAAACCTTTGTCATGCCAAAGGACTATATCCGCTATCTATTCACAGGCGAGCTGGCTACCGAAGTATCAGACGGCGCAGGCACCGGCCTATTCAACGTGGAGACGCGGGAGTGGAGCTTTCCACTGATTGAAAAAGTGGGGCTTAAAAAGAGCATCTTCCCGCCGTGTGTGGAATCGGACGAACAGACCGGCGTAGTATCAGCCGAAGCGGCGTTGACCACAGGGCTTGCCGAAGGCACACCCGTGTTTGCTGGCGGCGGCGATGCCGTCATTCAGAACACGGGGATGGGCATCGTGGAAGAAGGTACAGTGGGCCTGATTATTGGTACATCTGGGGTAGTGGCCATGAGCCTGAATGGCTTTGGCAAAAACGAAGGCGGCAAGCTGCAGTTCTTCTGCAATAACGCTAAAGACAAGTGGTCGGCCTTTGGGTGTCAGCTATCTTCGGGCGGTTCTTTGGAATGGTTCAAAGAAAACATGTATGACAGTGACGATCCGTTTAAAGAGATTAACGAAGGCGTAGAAGCCAGCCCGGCAGGCGCAGATAACCTATTGTTTTTGCCCTACTTGGTGGGGGAACGTTGCCCGCATCCAGACCCGGACGCGCGAGGCGTATTCTTTGGGCTTAAAATATCGCACGGAAAAGGCGATATGGCACGTGCGGTGATGGAGGGTGTTACCTTTGGACTAAAAGAGATTTACGACCTGATTAAGGAAGCAAAACCCGATTTAACACCGAAGTTTGTTATCTCATCCGGCGGCGGCAGCAAGAGCAAAGCATGGTTGCAGATTCAAGCGGATATCTTTAATTTGCCGGTAAAAACATTGACCGGTGCGGCGGAAGGCGGCGCATACGGCGGCGCAGTGGTGGCCGGAGTAGGCGCGGGCGTTTTTGCCAGCGTAGAGGAAGCGGCCAAACTTCTTAAAGAAGAGTCCGAAACCTTACCGATTAAAGAAAATGTAGCGGTCTATGAGAAGCTATATCAAGTGTATCAGGGACTCTATACTGATTTAAAAGATCGATTTAAAGAGGTTTAACCCTAAAGTAATCCTTTATTTATTTGAGCTGGCAGCCCGCGGAATAAACGTGGGCTGTTGGTTTATTCTAAGGGTTTTGCTTGACGCGAGCAAAAAGCAAACGCTACAATGAGTATACGAATAAGTCCAAAAAGGCGAAAGATATGATTGGGTATAACCTACTGCTTGAAGGCATACTGAGCATTGGATATTTCAAGGAAGCTTTTTTTAACGAGACGGGCAGCATCTATGCAATGATGCTGGTTTGGGTACTCTATTTATCCGCCAAGATTGTATTATATATCGGCTGGGATAAACGCTTTTTTGTCCCGGTGGGGATTGTGACGACGGTGGCGGTGGCGATGGCGCAATCCTTGGTTTTTGGTGCGCTTTCCTATTTCTTTATGCTCTGTGTGACGCAGATGATGGCCCGCGTACGAACAAGCCAGTTTTATTACTGCATTTTGGCACTTCTTTTGTTTTTCTTTGTGCCGACAGCCTATCAGATGCTGTTTGTGATATTTTCGGTCTTTGTTTTTATCATCCAACTGGTTTTAAAAACGAATAGCACGCGCATTCAGTACTTGCAAGAGCGGGTGGATGAACACCGCATTCGGGCTGAACAACTGAAAGAAAACGCATTGGCGCTAAAGGAATTTGATGTGTCGGCCAAGTACGCCTCTCAGCTAGAGGAGCGCAATCGTATCGCGCAGAAACTGCATGATGAATTGGGGCATACCTTAAGCGGATCGACTATGCAGTTGGAAGCGATTCAATTGATTTTAGACAAGGACCCCGAAAAAGCCAAGACGATGCTCTCGAAAGTAACACAAGGCCTTCGTGAGGGGACGGATGAAATCCGCCAGATATTGAAGAACATCAAGCCGGAATCCGCCAGCCTGAACATCAGTAATATTCGGGTGTTGGCCTCCAACGCGCAGGAACGAGCCGGCATCAAGACCGAAGTGATTTATGATGTGCACATTGCGGACATCTCCCAAAACCAGTGGCAGGTGATTACTGAGAACATCCGTGAGGCACTAACGAATATGATGAAACATTCGGGCGCCACCAAAGCGACGATTCAGTTTGAACAACTGAACAAGCTTTTTAAGGTGACGATAAAAGATAATGGGCGCGGGTGCAAGCTGGTCAAAAGCGGGCTGGGCATCGCGGGCATGGAAGAGCGGTGCGCGCAGTTGGGCGGTAAGATGGTGGTGGACGGCAGTCATGGCTTTTCCATCATTATGTTGCTACCGATTGGGGCGTAAAAGAAGGAGGAGGACGGCATGGCTATTCGATTGGTGATTGCGGACGACGATCGTTTGATTACCGAGAGCATGAAAATCATTCTGGAGATGGATGAGGATTTTGTGGTGGTCGGCGTTGCCGAAAACGGCGCGGATGCGGTGAAGTTCTGCCAAAACCAGAAGGTCGATGTTGCGCTTTTGGATATCCGTATGCCGGTGATGGATGGGGTGGAAGCCACACGCCAGATTACGACCAGCACCGAAACAGAGGTTTTGATACTCACGACCTTTGATGAAGATGAATATATAAAAAAAGCGTTTGAATACGGCGCGGGCGGTTATTTGCTGAAAAATAATCCACCCGAACAGATCAAGACCGCCATCAAAGCGGTGGCGGGCGGCAATGCGGTGGTGCAAGCGGCGGTGATGGAGAAAATCAAGAACCCGGATAAACGCCAAGCGCAGAAGCTAAAAGGCTTAACCGAACGGGAGACGCAGGTGGTGGAAGCGATTGCCGAAGGCATGACCAATAAGGAGATTGCAAAAAAGCTGTTTATCTCGGAAGGTACGGTAAAGAACAATATCACCGCAATTCTGGGTAAGCTGGACCTAAGCCACCGTACGCAAATTGCGATTTATTACTTAAAGCAATGATTAGAACGTGACTTTAGTCATGGTATGTTCGGATATTCCTCACTGGTGTGGGGGTATCTTTTTTTTTATACTTAGACCATCAAGAGTTTAAAATACGGGTTAAGGAGAAAAACAAGATGCAGGATATCGTATCGGTTAAAAAATTGACCAAGAAGTTTGGGGACATCACAGCGGTGGACCGGATGGACCTTACCATTAGAGAAGGTGAAATATATGGACTTTTGGGGCCGAACGCCGCAGGAAAATCGACCACCATCAATGTGCTTTGCGGCATGCAGCACAAGACTGGCGGTGAGGTCAAAGTCTTTGGAAAAGATATCACCAAACGCATTCGCGAAATCAAGTCGGATATCGGCGTGGTGCCGCAAGATATCGCTATTTACAGTGATCTATCGGCAAAAGAGAACGTACGGTTTTTTGCTTCGCTTTATGGCCTTAAGGGCGCCTTGCTAAAGGAACGCACTGAAGAGGCGTTGGAGTTTGTCGGTTTGCTAGAAAGACAAAAGGATTTGGCCAAAACATTTTCGGGCGGTATGAAGCGTCGGTTGAACATCGCCTGTGCTATCTCGCATCATCCAAAGCTTATCATCATGGACGAACCCACGGTGGGCATCGATCCACAGTCCAGAAACCATATCCTCTCATCGGTGAAACAGCTAAACGAGATGGGATCGACGATTATTTATACCACGCACTATATGGAAGAAGCCGAGTTTTTGTGTGAGCGTATCGGAATTATCGACCATGGGAAACTCATCGCCGAAGGTACGCTTTCCGAGCTGCAAGGCATTGTGGCCGACCGCAAGAGCATTGTCATTACGACGGGGATTGAAAAAACCGCTGATGCAGAGGCGCTGAAGAAAATTAAAGGTGTGGTGGACGCAAGGCTGGGTGAGGACAACCGGGTGGAAGTGGATGTGCTCAAAGAAGCCGATGTCATTGGCGTACTGGTGAGCGAACTCACCGCGCAGGGTGTACCCATTCGGGATATCAAAATTCACGCGGTCAACCTGGAGACCACCTTCCTGTCCCTTACAGGCAGAAAGCTGAGGGATTAGTTATGAAAATAATCAGTGTAATCGGCAAAGAGATTAAGGAGCAGATGAGAAACATCGGCACGTTGCTTATTTTTGTTCTAATGCCATTGGTGCTCATTCTCATCTTGGGAATCACTTTTGGTAACGAGATGGAAGGTGACGCGATAGAAGTGGACGCCATGACGATTGAGTATATGGTGGCCGGGGACGCGGGCGATTTGACCGATGGATTTTTGACCATGATGGCGGCAGAAGCGCTGGGTGGAAATAACACGGTCAGCCGGATCACCGAAAGGGACGCGTCGCTTAACGCCTTGGCGGATGGACAGATCACTTGTTTGGTCGAGGTGGACGAAAATGAAAAGCGTTTTACCATTTACAAGAATAGCATATTTGATACCGGAGCTGCACTAGTGGAAGCGGTGCTGTCCACCTATGTAGCACGGTACAACGCGATTGTTGAAATCATCAAAGTCAATCCTGCGGCATTGGCCGAGATTGATTTGGAGGCACCAGCCGGGGACTATTCTTCCTTGGTTGCGCTGGGTTCGGATAACAACCTAAAAAGTATGGATTACTACGGCATTGCGATGGTTGTTTTGTTTGTGATGTATGGGATTCTCCAAAGTCTGGGTAATGTTTTTGCCGAACGCCATAACGGTACAGGAAACCGCACGCTGATGACGGCTTTGCAAAAATATGAATTCTTCGTGGGCAAGGCGGTGGGTCAGATTTTGGTGCTGATGATTCAGCTGGGGTTGGTTGTGATATTTAGTACACAAGTGTTTGGTGTCAGTTGGGGCGCAAAACCGCTCTTACCTTTCTTGCTTGTCTTTTTACAAGTGGTGATGGCCGTTTCCATCGGCATCATGATGGGACTTGTGCTAAACACGCAATCGGCCGGCATGACGATAGGGCAAATAATTGTGGTCGTTTCTGCCTTTTTTGGAGGCTCTTATGTTCCGGTCAGCCAGCTTGGCGATATGGCCGCTATGGGGCGTTACTTTTCTCCGATCTGGTGGGTACAGAGTGGCATTGTCAACTATATCTATCTTGGTGAAACAACAACGCTGTATCGCGCGGCGATGGTATGCATGGGCGTTACCGTTGTGATGTTCGCCATTGCCACCATTAAACTTAGCAGAACGGAGGGACTGGCCAATGCGTAATCTTTTGATTGTGATAAAAAATATATTGAAGCGAATATTCAAAAAACCCAGTAGTTATATCATTCATCTGCTGGTACCCATCGTGGTGAGTGTTGGTATATTCCTGGTCTATTCCATGTGGTCCTCTTCGGTCATCGCGATGGCGCTGTGCGACTACGACAAAACCGAAGCCAGCAGTTCGCTGATCGCCGCTATTGAGCGCACAGGCAAGTTTGAGGTGATCGAAACGACACAGAGCGAAGCCGAGAGTATGGTGGCCGACGGGGATGCATCATTTGCCTATGTTATCCCTGCGGACTTTGAAGAAAAAGTATTGTCGAACGAAGCACCCGAAATCGTCATCTATGCCGTGGGCCAGAGCGAAGGCACGGGCTGGATAGAAGCCATTAGCGATTTCCAGATTCAAAATATCAGGGATATGGCTTTGGCGGCGGAGTATGACCAAGCGACGCTTAGTGAGATGTTGTCCTCGCTTTCGGACGGGGCGGTGACGCTGGAGAGTCAGTCGGTGGCCGATGTGACCCGTGATAAGGAAACCAATGTTAATTCGTTTGGTATGTACATGATGCTGCTGATGATTTCCACCATCACGATATCGCTTCAACTGCTGGAGGAAAAAAAGATGGGCACCTATACGCGCATCGGGATGGCGCCGGTGAACCCCAAAATCTATACGCTGGGCAATGTATCGGCCACCATGATTGTATCAACCATTCAGATTGTGGTATTGATGGCGGCGTTGGTTATTTTTGTTAACATCAATTTTCATATGAATCCGTTGGTGATGTTTGTCATCATGTGGGTGTTTGCGCTTTGCTCGGCCAGTCTGGGGCTGATGATGGCCGCTTTTGCGAAGAACGCCAATGCGGCGGGCACATTGATCTCGCTGGTGGTGTCGCCCAGCTGTATGCTGGCGGGTTGCTTTTGGCCCATCAGCTTTATGCCGGACTATATGAGAAAAATCGCTTACATCACACCCCAAAGGTGGACGCTGGATGCGATTGCTGATATGCAATCGGGCGGCGGTGTGGCAGAGCTGATGCCATCGCTTTTGATGGTGCTGGCGTTTACGCTACTGTTCTTCCTGATGGCGGCATTCAAGTTTAAAACAGATGAACGCCGTTTAGGATAATTAAACATTATGTAAAGCGCGGAACCTATGGGTTTTGCGCTTTATTTATATTTGACCGAAAAAGGGTGAGCCCGTATAATTGTACTTAAGTAGAAATAAAAACCAATGGGGTATTAAATGAAGATAACACAGACGCTTAAAAACCAAGCGGAAGACATATTTAATCGCGCATTTGCTTCGGGCAGAAAGATGTTGTTTGAGCATGAAGTGTATGGGCTGCTGGATGCGGCCGGCTTAAAAACGCCAAAATTTTGCATCATCCGTGACGAAGGGAATATCACCAAAGAATTATTGGTACCCTTTGGCCGTGAAGCGGTGGTAAAAGTGATTTCGCCGGATATCGCGCATAAGGGGCGATTGGGTGGCGTAAGGTGTGTATTTGTGCACGATGAATTGTTTGTAAAATATGTGGTTAGCGAGATGAAAAAAACCGTGCTATCTCACTTTGATGATAAGAGTGCACCGCGAATCGAAGGGTTTCTAATCGTTGAAGCGGTGGATTTTAAGCAAAGCTTGGGGCATGAAATTATGCTGGGGATGACCATGGACCGTGACTTTGGGCCGGTGATGAGCCTTTCCAAGGGCGGGGATGATGCTGAGTTTTTTGCAAAATACTATGACCCGGCCAATTTGTTTTTGCCGGACTTAAAAAGAAAAGAAGCCGAAGCATTGGTGCAAGGCATACATATTCGTCATAAATATGAGCAGATGGGACACCCGGAATACAGCGGGCTTATAGCTGAGGCGGTGGAGACCTTGAGCGCATTGGCGTATGCTTTCTCTCCGCTTTGCAAACAAAAGGTAGCGTATCATCTGACAAGCTTGGATATTAATCCGTTTGTTTTTTCAAAAGATCATCAGTTTATCGCGATTGATGGTTATGCTGAGTTTGAACCGGCAAAAGACGAAGACGTACGCGCGGCGAAAACAGATGGGCTCACCAGTGTGTTCAAACCCAAAGGGGTGGCCGTCATTGGCGTTTCGACTGATTCCGAAAAATCATCGTTAGCGAGAGAGATACTAGAACTGTTAATCGACTTTAAGCGCGAGGATATTTATTGCGTTAATCCAAAAGGCGGCAAGGCTGTGTATGGTGGTAAGGCGTTTACGCTCTATCCGTCTTTGGAAGATATACCTGAGCGCGTGGATATGGCGGTATACGCGGCACCGGCCAAGTATATTCCGGACTTTTTTAAGCGTATGGACAAAAGAAAACCAAATTCGGTCGTGCTAATCCCCGGCATACCACAGGGGATTGATTATAGCGACTTTGCGGCCGAGCTGGATTGTGCGGTACCCGAAGGTATACGCATCGTGGGACCCAACTGTATTGGCGTTTATTACGGACCGGATAGCACCTATCTGGGTGTGAATACGATGTTTTTGGATGAAGAGCGGCTGAAGATGGCGTGCGGCCCTTTCAGCAACACAGCACTGCTGAGCCAAAGCGGTGGTTTTGCCATCACGTTGATTGACCGATTTAAGGATGTACCGTTGTTTAAAGCGGTTTGTTCGTTTGGGAATAAATATGATGTCAAGCTGGACGATCTGATGGCTTACTTTGAAAAGGATGAGCTGGTTAAGGTGATTGCCATGTATCTGGAGGGCTTTGATGCGCTGGAAGGCCGAATGTTCTTTGAACTGGCCAAGCAGGCTAAGAAGCCATTGGTGTTCTATAAAGGCGGGAAAACCGAGGAAGGCGCAAAGGCTGCGCTTTCTCATACGGCGGCTATGACCGGCAGTTATGAGACGCTGGAAGCCGCATGCAAGCAGAGCGGTGTGGTTTTGGTGGAAGATGTGGAGATGTATGGCGATGTCGTCAAAGGCTTTTCGCTGCTGGCGGAAAAGCGTTTTTCGGGTACGCGGGTGGCCGCGGTGACTAATGCAGGATTCGAGGCTACTATATTTAGCGATGAGATTGGCGGTATGCGCTTGGCGGAGACGAGTGTAACCACACAAAAGCGTCTGGACGAAATCAATACGCATGGCTTGGCCGCGGTAGGCAGCGCGGTGCTGGACGTGACGCCCATGACCGATGATGTGATGTATGGTGAATTTATCGAAGCGTTGTTGCAGGATGAAAACGTGGACTGTATGATGGTCAGCGCAGTACCGCATGTGGATAACTTAAAAGCGTCGCCCGAACATTGCCACGACGCGGACTCACTGGCGAATATCATCGTGGCGCTGTATCAAAAATATGATAAACCTTTGGTGGTTTCGATAAACGCAGGCGATTACTATGATGCTTTTGTTGGCATTATGGAAAAAGCGGGTATTCCTGTGTTTGATAATGTCCGCACGGCCGCGCGCGTGCTGGACACGGTGACCGGATGGCACGCGCGAAAAAACAGTCAGAAGCCAGATTAACCGTGAAAAAGAATGAAATGGGGCTAAAACAGAGCGGTTTTAGGTTCTATTTGCAAAAAAATCTGTTATAATATTAAGCGAACATCCAAATTACGTTATCAAATTTTCCAGCCGTGTAGTATCTTTTACGTGGCCCATGGAGTTTTTATGTATAAAACTGAAACGATTAACATCAAGCAAGACTTTGAAGCAGGCATTGAAAAAGCGGTTGCACTGATCAAAGCTGACGAGGTGGTGGCATTTCCCACCGAAACGGTCTATGGATTGGGAGCTAATGCTTTTTCCGAAGAAGCGGTGAAAAAGATATTTAAAGCCAAAGGCCGACCGGCGGATAATCCGCTGATTGTGCATGTGGCGGATATCGCGCAAGCCGAAACTTTGGGTGAGATTAACGACAAGGCGAGAACGCTGATGGCGACATTCTGGCCCGGGCCGTTCACCGTGGTGGTCAAGAAAAAGAAGGGTATTCCCGATATTGTCACCGGGGGACTGGACACAATCGGTCTTCGTATGCCTAAAAACCCAGGAATTCTCGAAATTATCAAGCGCTCAGGTTGCCCTATTGCCGGACCATCAGCCAATATATCGGGTAGTCCTAGCCCGACCGAAGCTTTCCATGTGGAAACGGATATGGCGGGACGGATACCGTTGATTTTGGATGGCGGGCATACCGAATATGGCTTGGAGTCCACGGTATGTGATTTGACGGGAGACACACCGTTGGTTTTGCGCCCCGGTGCTGTAACCGCCGAGGATATCAAGGAAGCGGCGGGTATGGTGGAGATATCGTCCAGTGTCCTTTTGCCCTTGAGAGAAAATGAAACAGCAGCTTCCCCGGGCATGAAGTATGCGCATTATGCACCAAGCGCACAGGTGTTTGTGGTTAAGGGGCCAAAGGAAAGCACGGTGGCCCAGATAAAAAAGATGTATCAGCAAGATATCGCCAATGGTGACAAGCCGCTGGTGCTGTGCTATCTGTCGGACAAAGCCTTTTTTGAAGGCATGAATGTACTGACACAGGGACGGGACGTCAACGAAGTAGCTAAAAAACTTTTTAGGAATCTAAGAGAAGCGGACGCAGACGGCTATACCACGGTTTATTTCCAGGCGGTTCCCGAGACGGGGATTGGTCTTGCCGTGATGAACCGGATTATCCGTGCCGCGGGCTTCAAACTGATTTTGGTCAAATAGTATTGAAAAAAGTATCGATTTACGATAGTATGCAATGACGGTTAGTCAAAAAAACTGAAAGGTTTACGAAAAAGAATCATGAACATTTTGTTTGTTTGCACAGGCAATACCTGTCGGTCGCCCATGGCGGCGGAGATGATGAAAAATCTTGACGACGACCCTTTAGGGAGTATCAAGGTGAAGTCGGCAGGCACTTTTGCGCCCGAAAATATGCCGGCCACACCCGAAGCAACAGAAGTGATGGAAAAGCGGGGGATGGATATCAAAAGACACCGTTCCCAGCAATTTGACGCAGATTTGGCTGAATGGGCGGATTTGATTTTGACCATGGAAGCCAAACATATTGAGCAGATTGAAGCCATGGTACCTGATGCCGAAGGAAAAGCACATACGCTTTTGGCCTACGGTGAGTATGTGGATGGATATCCGGGGGATGGGCGATATGATATTGCAGATCCGTACGGAGAGCCCTATGAGGTATATGAAGCGTGCGCGAATGCGCTGGAAGCGGGGATTGCAAAGGCGGTTCTGCGGATGGCGAGTGCAAAAGAAGCGGAATAGAAAGGCGTAAATATTAATAGATGAAAGTAGCAATGGGTGGTGACCACGGCACCTTAACAATGAAAAAAGCGATTTTTGATATGTTGACCGAAGAAGGATATGACGTGAAAGACTTTGGTACATTTACCGAAGACGCTGTGGATTATCCGGACTATGGTCAGACTGTCGCCGAAGCAGTGGCTTCGGGGGAATATGAGCGAGGCATCGTCATCTGTGGCACAGGCGTCGGTATCTCCATTTCGGCAAACAAGGTAAGAGGCATCCGCTGTGCGCATGTCAGCGATGTATTCACCGCCAAAGCGACTCGGTCGCACAACGACAGTAATGTGTTGGCGCTGGGTTCGAGAAACACCGGTTTGGGTGTGGCTTTGGAGATTGTCAATGCTTGGATGGGCACAGAAGCTTCGACGGAAGAGCGCCATAGACGAAGAGTCAGCAAAATCAGCACGATAGAAGACAAATATTTTAAATAAAGGCATAAAAGGCTGATACATTTTAAAAAAATTGATGTGCATCTGCCTTTTGCTTTGTATAAACCAAACAAATATATTAATGAGGGATTGATAGAATGGGAAACATGACTGAAATTAAGCATCCATTGGTTAAACACAAGATTTCACTTTTGAGAGATAAGAAGACAAACACACGCGACTTTCGCGATTTGGTCAAAGAACTTTCTATGCTCTTGGCCTATGAGGTGACCAAAGATTTGCCTTTGAAAACCGTCACCATCGAAACACCGGTGGCCACAGCCAAGACCGAAGTGATTAGCGGGAAATCGATTGCGATTGTCCCCATTTTGCGGGCGGGGCTTGGCATGGTAGAAGGCATGGTTTCGTTGGTGCCGTCGGCTAAGGTCGGTCATATTGGTGTATATAGAGACCCGGAGACACTACAGCCGGTGAAGTATTACTACAAAATGCCGGATGATATCGCAGAGCGGGATGTGATCGTCGTTGACCCCATGTTGGCAACGGGCGGTTCGGCTTGCGCGTGTATCACTTTGTTAAAAGAAGAGAATGTTAAAAATATCAAGTTTGTTTGCCTAATCGCGGCACCCGAGGGTATTGCGGAACTTCAGCGGTGTCACCCGGACGTAGACATTTTTGCGGGTGCGGTGGATGAAAAGCTGAACGATCACGCATATATTGTTCCGGGGCTGGGCGATGCGGGTGACCGCTTGTTTGGCACAAAATAAGAAAATCGCATAAGCGTTTTTTAGGAGATAGACATGGCACAAGAGGTATTAAACCAAATCCGTATTGCGGAGGATGACGCACAGAACATCATCAATTCAGCACAAGTCGCCGCACGTGAAACCGTTCGTGAAGCTACCCATAAGGCGGAGGCGCTTCTGGTTGAAAACACGCAGAAGATTAAGCAAAGCACGTTGGAGACACTGGAAAAAGCGGAAAAATCAGCGGTATCTGCTCTCGAAGCGCAAAAAGATAGTTTGAACGCGGAGATTGAGAAAAAAAGAGCGGAAGCCGAAAAGAATATTGCGAAGGCCAGTGCCTATATTATTGGGAGGATTGTTTAATTGGCCATTATCAATGCAAAACGGGTGACTGTAATCGGCCTTTCGGACGAAAAGGCGGAGATTGTCAAATCTTTGCAGAGTTTAGGTGCGGTTCAGATTGAACACAACACCTTCTCGGAGGTGGACCTTTTGGAGACCGCCGAGGGCGCGACCGAAACCGAACAACGGCTTTCGGATATTCAGTTTGCGCTATCGCTTGTCAAACCCTATGACGAGACAAAAAAACCGCTTTTAGCGGGTAAACCTGCGATTGACAAACAGGGCTTAGATGCGTTCCAAGAACTGGAGCGCAAGCAGATGATTGCGATCGAATCGCTAAAGGAACTTTCGGAAGAGCTGAACTGGGCACGGGCGAGCATCACGCGCGCCAAAAACATCATCGCGCAGGTAGAACCCTACGGCAACTTTGACGATACATTCGATGCACTGGGCAAGCACAATTACACGTCTGCGACATTGGGTGTTATGCCGGCCGAGAACAAAGAAGCCTTTATCGACGAAATGCAAGCGAACGATGGACTGGTGAGCTTTGAGATACTCGAAGAATTCACCGACAATTTTGTCGCTTTTGTTGTGATGCATGATGATGTGGCAAAAGAGATTAGAAATGCGCTGAAGGGCTTTGGTTTTTCAGAGGCTAAATTCGAGCACTATGAAGATTCGCCGCAAGGCATTATTGATAAAGAAGTGAAAGAGATTGTTCGGCTAAGCGAGAAAAAAGCCGAAGTTAAAATGCAGATTGCGGCATTTATCGGGCAGATTGCGGACATGGAGTGCTTGGAGGACTATTACAGCGCCAAGCTGCAACGGGAAAAGGCCGCACTGTCCTTTGGGTATACCAAAAACGCGTTTGTGCTGGAAGGTTGGATAGACGAACACAGCCAAGACGCGGTAAAAAAAGCGATTGCAGAAGTCAGCGATGCGGCAGTGGTGCAGTTTAGAGACCCATTGGAAGACGAAGAATATCCCACTATTATTGAAAACCCCAAGTTGGCGCGTCCGTTTGAGGCGATCACCGAAATGTATGACACTCCGAGTGCCGCCGGAATAGACCCCAATCTGCTGATGGCGCCTTTCTACTTTATTGTTTTTGGCATGATGGTCAGCGATGCGGGCTACGGCCTGATTCTGGCGTTGGCATGTACTTTTGTGCTTTGGAAAACCAAACCGGCCGGCATGTTCGGGAAGATATTGGGCGTTGTGGCTTTTGGCGGTGTTTCCACTTTTATTTGGGGCGTTTTGTTTGGCGGATGGTTTGGCGTGAGTGCAGAGAGTTTGCCGGGCTT
>JBFLKV010000060.1:0-7084 GCA_040883365.1 Eubacteriales bacterium | reverse complement strand
GATAACTACGGCCATCAATCGGGTGATATGGCGCTAAAGTCTACGGCCCTTTGTTTAAAAGACGCACTGCGCGAAGGGGATATCGTTTCTCGCTATGGCGGTGATGAATTTGCACTATTACTTCGGGGCAATGACAACGTCAAAAATATCAATCAAGTGTTAAGTCGCATCCAAGCCAACTTTGACCAATTCAATCGACTTTCAACACTCCCTTATGATATTCGTATCAGTTTTGGGTATGCCACCAAGCTAAAAACCGAACGCAAAGATCTTGAAACCATGATTGAAGAAGCCGATCGGCGGCTATACAGAGAAAAAAATCGGCGCAAAGCCGAAGATATGTAATAAAAAAAGACGTATCCCATCAGGACACGTCTTTTTATTTTGCGTACTTTTTTTCTTGGTTATTTAATAATCATGGATGTGCCGGTCATCTCGCTCGGTTTCTCCAAACCCATCAGGTCCAGCAATGTCGGTGCCAAGTCGGCCAAGATGCCGTCTTGTTTCAGCTTGGCGTCCTTATAGCGGTCGGATACCAACACAAAAGGCACAGGATTGGTTGTATGAGCCGTAAAAGGCCCACCGTCCGTATCCACCATTCGCTCAGCGTTCCCATGGTCTGCGGTGATAATCGCTTCACCACCGTTTTTCAAGATGGCTTCCACCACTTTTTCAGCGCATTTATCCACAGCATAAACCGCATCGGTCGCCGCCTGGATAATGCCTGTATGGCCGACCATATCCGAGTTGGCAAAGTTTAATACCATCACGTCATATTCGCCGCTGTTGATTTTCTCAATCGCCTTATCCGCCACTTCGTAAGCGCTCATCTCGGGTTTTAGGTCGTAGGTGGCCACTTTGGGTGAAGGGATCAAAAAGCGATCCTCCCCTTTATTAGGCTCCTCAACCCCGCCGTTAAAGAAGAACGTCACATGCGCATACTTTTCGGTTTCAGCAATCCTAAACTGCGTCTTGCCTTGATCCGCCAAATATTCTCCAAACGTGTTTTTAAGGCTCTGTGGACCATAGATGACATGCACGTTCTTAAACGTAGCGTCATACTCGGTCAATGTGCAGTAATACACGGGGAAATAAGTATGTTCAAACCCATCAAATTCCGGGTCGATAAACGCGCGTGTAATCTGTCTTGCTCGGTCAGGCCGGAAGTTGAAGCAGATAATCGTGTCATTTTCCTTAATCAGCCCCACCGGTTTTCCATCTTCTACAATACCCGTCGGGATGACAAACTCATCAAACACTTTTTCGTCATAGCTCGCCTGCATAACGTCTACCGCAGACGTACTGGTTTTGCCGTTGCCCAGCACCATGGTGTCATAGGCCAGCTGAACGCGTTCCCAGCGGTTGTCTCTATCCATCGCGTAATATCTACCCATCACGCTGGCGATTTTGCCCACGCCGATTTCAGCAAGCTTAGCTTCTAATTCCTCAATATACCCTTTTCCACTGTCCGGCGGTACATCGCGTCCGTCCATAAAGCAGTGAATAAACACATCGGTCAATCCCGCCTTTTTGGCTTTTTCAACAAAAGCATACACATGGGTATTGTGGCTGTGAACGCCACCGTCCGAAATCAAGCCATATAGATGCAGGGCTGTACCCTGGTTTTTGGCGTTTTGCACGGCCGCTTCAATTTCAGCATTCTCAAAAAAACCACCATCTTTAATATCTTTGCTGACGCGCGTTAATGCTTGATACACAACGCGTCCGGCGCCGATATTCAGGTGCCCCACTTCACTGTTTCCCATCTGTCCGTCAGGCAACCCCACCGAAAGGCCGCTCGCCCCGATGAGCGTATGTGGATATTTTTCCTTTAGCTTGAGAATATTCTCTATCTTACTTGCTCGCACCGCATTGCCTTGGGCTTCAGTTTCTTTCGAATATCCAAAGCCGTCCAGAATAATCAGTGCTGTCAATTTCTTAGCCATCAGATCTCCTGTTCTAGTATTTAACCACTTTCGAAAAGTCTTCGGCTACCAAAGATGCGCCGCCAATCAGGCCGCCGTCAATATCCGGTTGCGCCATCAATTCGGCCGCGTTTGCGGGTTTCATGCTGCCGCCGTACTGAATACGTACCGCATCAGCAGTCGCTTGGTCAAACTGTCCAGCCACGGTTTTTCTAATCATCGCAATCGTCTCATTCGCCTGTTCGCTGGTTGCGGTTTTGCCGGTGCCAATCGCCCAAATCGGTTCATATGCGATAACCAATGACGCCACCTGTTCGCCGGTAAGGCCGTCAAGAGCCGCTTTGATCTGACCCGAAACAAACGTATCGGTCACGCCGGATTCCCGTTGCTCCAAAGTCTCGCCGCAGCAAACGATGGGGGTCATGCCCGCCGCCAAAATAGCTTTCGCTTTCTTATTAACGCCTTCATCGGTTTCGGCATAGTACTCACGACGTTCGCTGTGTCCAATGATGACAAATTCAACGCCAATCTCTTTTAGCATATCCACCGAAATTTCTCCGGTATAAGCGCCGCTCTTTTCAAAGTGACAGTTCTGTGCACCCAGTTTGATGTTGGATCCCGCAAGCAGTTCTTTAACTGCCATCAAGTTGACATAAGTCGGGCATACCACCACTTCGGCCTCTGCATCAGCCACCAACGGTTTTAAGGCTTCCACCAACACTTTGGCTTCGCTCAAGGCTTTGTTCATCTTCCAGTTACCTGCAATAATCGGTCTTCTCATTTGTTCCTCCAAATTCTATTCTTATAATCTTTATTTAAACTTAAATGTTTTTTCTTTTAAGTCTATTTGTCGTTTAATGCTTCAATGCCCGGAAGCGCTTTGCCTTCCAAGAACTCCAAAGATGCGCCGCCGCCGGTCGAAATATGGCTGACCTTATCAGCATACCCAAGTTTGGTGATAGCCGCCGCAGAGTCTCCGCCACCAATGATGGTGATCGCGTCGGTCTCGGCCAAAGCTTCGGCAATCGCTTCGGTACCATGTTTGAAGTTTTCCATTTCGGTTACACCCAACGGACCGTTCCAAACCACCGTTTTTGCGTTTTTCACCGCATCACAGAAAAGCTCACGTGTTTTAGGACCGATGTCCAATCCCTGATAGCCGTGCTTATCATCTTCGGGTCCTAAGACTTCGATATCTGCATCATTAGCAAAGTCTGAAGCATAAAGCGTATCCACCGGCAAGAGCATCTCGATGCCTTTGTCCTTGGCCGACTGCATCAAGCCCAGCGCGAGTTCCATTTTGTCCTCTTCCAAAAGCGAAGTGCCAATATCGTGTCCTTGCGCTTTTAGGAAAGTATAAGCCATACCGCCGCCAATAATCAATTTGTCCACGCGTTCCAAAAGTGAAGAGATCACGCCGATTTTATCCGAAACCTTAGCGCCACCCAAGATTGCCACAAAAGGACGTTTGGGATTATCCAGTGCACCACCCAAAAACTCCAATTCCTTAGCAATCAAAAAGCCACTCACTGCCGGAAGATATTCGGCTACACCAGCGGTGCTAGCGTGTGCACGGTGTGCTGTGCCAAAAGCGTCGTTAACATAGATTTCAGCGTAAGCTGCCAGTTTTTTCGCAAATTCAGGATCATTGTCGGTCTCTTCCTTATGAAAACGCAAGTTTTCCAAAAGCACAATTTCGCCCGCTTGCACGCCGGCAGTCAGTTCCTTTGCGCTATCGCCGATAATATCGGTCGCAAACTTCACTTTACCCGGGAAAATCTCGGCCAAACGGTCGGCCACTGGCTTCAACGAAAACTCAGTTTTGAACTCGCCTTTTGGACGTCCGAGATGAGAGCATAAAATCACTTTGGCGTTCTGCTCCAACAGATACTTAATGGTCGGCAACGCCGCATTGATACGCGTCTCGTCGGTAATCTTAAAGTCGCTGTCCAGCGGAACATTGAAGTCCACTCTTACCAGCACTTTTTTTCCTTTTAAATCGACATCTTTAATGGTTTTTTTACTCATCGCTCGTCTCCTGTAAATTTATTAAATTTGATTGAACAGATTGTTCTGTTTTTCACAATATCATATCCCGTATATTCTATTAAAAAACCCGCAAAAACGCAAGGTTTTGTAGACAACGCGCGTATGTTCAATATATCAAACCCAAGCGTTATTTGTCCACAATTACCGGGCAAAAAAAGAACATCCGGCGTGCCTAAAAAAGCATACAAAGCGAATGTCCCAGAAAAACACTAAAAAACATTTTAGATTAGCCTTTGCACTTATTCAAAAATCTGAACAACCGCTTCCATTGCCGCTTCTTCATCGTCACCGTCCGCTACGATGAATATCTCATCTCCCGGTTTAACGCCCAGCGAAAGCACACCCATAATTGACTTAGCATTAATCTTCTTATTGCCCTTTTCAATCAGGACTTTCGAAGCATACTTGCCCGCCAACTGAACAACGACGGCTGCCGTGGTTGCGTTTAGGCCTTCACTACTGTTAATCGTCACTTCTTTGTAAACCATATGCCTGCCTCCTTTATTATACCGTTTGGCAAACTGCCAAACACTCAAAGAAAATTCTTCTTTTTGTCATCCTAATCATCCAGCTTATCCGCAAGCTCACAAATCTTTCGTAAGCGATGATTGATGCCGGATTTGCCCACCTTGCCGCCGATAATCTCAGCCAGTTCGCTGAGTGTGGCCTGATGGTTATTCAGCCGTGCCTCGGCCACAGCAAAGAGGTTCGGGCTTAAACCCTCAAGCGCACCTGCGGCTTTTAAGCGCATGATGGCCTGTACCTGTCTGATTGATGCATCCACCGTCTTGCTGTAGTTCGCGGCTTCACAGTTGGCCGCGCGGTTAATATTGTTCATGATACCCTTGGATATCCGAATATTCTCAAGTGCCAAAATGGTAGTATGTGCGCCGATCAAGGTTAATAGCTTGATGATCGAATCACCTTCTTTTACATAGACCACTTCGGCGTCTTTGCGCGCAATCGATTTTGCTTTTATTTCATATATACTTAATATATTCAACAAGCCCTTTGCAAATTCCTTCGTTGCGGCTACAAATTCCAGATGGTATCCTTTTTCCGGGTCGGATACAGACCCCGATCCCAAAAACGCACCTCGCAAAAAACTGATCTGGCAACATTCTTTTTTGACCAATTCCGGCTGAACATCAAAATGCATCGTGCCATCATCGTCCAAGACTTTTAGCGCAGTCAATAGCTGCCTTGCGTCCGCATGATCCTCCACCATAATGGTGTAGATATGCTTCTTCTTTAGGCGGTTTTCTTTGGTGATGAGTTTGGCGTTTACACCCATCCGCGTCTTTATTAGTGAAAGCATACATCGCGCCGTGGGCGCATGCTCGGTGTTCATATAAAAAGCAAAGTTGCCTTGCCCTTTCAGCTCGACATGCCCGGTTACATGCGCGAAAGCCGCCAACTCCGCCACTGCACAGCAGTCCTTTTCATTTGCTTTTCTTGCCAGCTCATCTTTTGCTGTCGCCGAAAATGACATCGCTTCGTTTCCCTGCCTTTACGCACTACTATTTTAGCTTAATATCACGGTGATTCAGCGTAACGCGCTCACCGCGCTCTTTTAATACACGATATATCTCCTCGGCCACCACCACAGAGCGGTGCATGCCGCCAGTACAGCCAATCGCAATCACCAACTGTTTTTTGTCCTGACTCATATAATGCGGAGACACCAACATAATCAAATCCAAAACCTTCTCGATAAACTGACTCGCTGGCTCAAAGGACAGTACATATTCTTTCACCCGCTCATCTTTACCGCTAAAATCCTTTAGTTCGGGTACATAGAAGGGGTTGGGTAAAAACCGCATATCAAACACCATATCCGCATCAATCGGTATCCCGCGTTTGTACCCAAAGGTCGAGATCGAAATCAAAACCTGATTATCTTCTTCATCTGCATAGATATCATCAAGCGCTCTACCCAGCTTTTTTTGAGAATAAGCCGTTGTATCCAATCGATTGGAAGCATAATCCTCAATCCGGGACAGTAGACGCCGTTCTTCGAGGATTCCTTCCATCACATATCCAGTATCCAAAAGCGGATGCTTTCTTCGCGTTTCCTTAAAGCGTTTAACCAACGCCTCATCGGATGCGTCCAAAAATAATATATCCAAGACGATCTGTTTATTCGCCTTGAGTTCTTCAATTGCGCCATAAATACCACTGAACATCTCGCCCATCCGCATGTCCACAGCGGCCGCGGCTTTTTCCCGTCCGCCCTGCAAACAGATTTCTGCAAATTGCGGAATCAGGCTGGGTGGCAGATTATCCACACAAAAATATCCTAGATCCTCCAACCTTTTGAGCGCCAGAGATTTCCCTGCGCCAGAAAGGCCCGTGACAATCACAAATTTCATGGTCGCTCCTCTTTTCCTTTTCCCGTCGTTACTATTCTAAAACTCGCCAATCATCTTTACTTCGGTCTCAAGCCTCACACCTTCGCGTGTGTAGACCGTCTCTTGAATATGATGAATCAGCGCCGAAATATCTTTCGATGTCGCACCGCCACGATTGATGATAAATCCAGCGTGCTTTTCGCTCACCTGTGCGCCGCCAATGGTATAGCCTTTCAGTCCAGCATCTTCAATCAGCTGTCCGGCATAATAGCCCACCGGGCGTTTAAACACACTGCCAGCCGAAGGGTACTCAAGCGGCTGCTTGGTTTTTCGCGATTCCCCCAGCTCGGCCATATAGGCTTTTGCTTCTGCCACATCGCCACGATTGAGGCGAAACACCGCCCGCGTGACATACTTGCCCGAACCTTGCAGATTGCTGGTTCGGTACGCCAAATCCAAGTCTTTGGCATCGATGGTAACCGTCTTAAAGTCCCCGCTGATTACTTCCACTTCGGTCAAATACTGTTTCACTTCGCCGCCATGCGCACCGGCATTCATCACCACAGCACCGCCCACACTACCCGGTATCCAAGCAAAAAACTCCATGCCGACAAGCCCTTTGTCGTGTCCCGCTTTCACCACGCTCTTGTTGGATGCCCCGGCCTCGACCGAGATATACTCGCCATCCACCGAAACCATCGAAAACGGATCGCCGATTTTAATCACCGCACCGCGAATGCCTTGATCACCCACCACCAG
>JBFLKV010000287.1:0-4411 GCA_040883365.1 Eubacteriales bacterium | reverse complement strand
CCAAGGCTTTGGACAAAGCCGCCAAAGATGTGGGCGTCGATTTTTTGGGCGGTTTTTCCGCCTTAGTGGAAAAAGGGTTCACCCCCGGCGATAAAAAGCTAATCGCCAGCATCCCTCAAGCCCTGGCCGAAACCGATGTGGTCTGCTCATCGGTGAATGTCGGCGGCACCAAAAGCGGCATCAATATGGATGCGGTTCGAATGATGGGTGAAACGATTAAAAAAACGGCCGCACTGACCGCCAATAAGGACGGCCTTGGGTGCGCCAAACTGGTGGTGTTCGCCAACGCCGTGCCCGATAACCCCTTTATGGCGGGCGCTTTTCATGGTGTGGGCGAGGGCGAATGTGTCATCAATGTGGGCGTTTCGGGCCCGGGTGTGGTTCGCGCAGCGATTAAGGATTTAGACGGCTTACCGATCGATCAAGTCGCCGAGACCATTAAGCGCACCGCGTTTAAAATCACACGCATCGGCCAGCTGGTGGCCAAAGAAGCTTCCGAAAGGCTGGGCGCCAGCTTTGGCATCGTCGATCTGTCACTTGCGCCGACCCCGGCTGTGGGCGACAGCGTCGCGCGTATACTGGAAGAGATGGGCATAGAAACCTGTGGCGGACACGGCACCACCGCGGCTTTGGCGCTGCTAAACGATGCGGTGAAAAAAGGCGGCGTGATGGCTTCCTCCCATGTCGGCGGACTTTCGGGTGCGTTTATTCCGGTCAGCGAGGACGAGGGCATGATCGAAGCCGTACAAAAAGGCGCGCTTACGCTGGAGAAGCTGGAAGCGATGACCTGCGTTTGTTCAGTGGGTCTGGATATGATCGCCCTGCCCGGGCATATTCCGGCCGAAACCATATCGGCCATCATCGCGGACGAAGCGGCGATTGGCATGATTAATAGCAAAACCACCGCCGTACGCGTCATCCCCGTACCCGGCAAGGATGTGGGCGACGTCGTTGAGTTTGGTGGGCTTTTGGGCACCGCGCCCATTATGCCGTATAACACGACCGATGCGACCGCATTTATCCACCGCGGTGGCAAGATTCCGGCACCGCTGCAGGCGCTTCGCAATTAGCGTGCGATTCATTTTAAACAATACACCTTGACAAAAGCATGCAAAAGCACTATCCTTTGATATAAGAAAAACATGACTTAAAAGCAGTGAAGGAAAGAGTAAGCCAGACGGTTTTGCAAAACAAGAGAATGCACCATTTGCTGAAAGGTGCATAACGCAAAACAAAAGGGCTGAACATGGCTCCGGAGCTCCGCAGGCAAGGAAAACTGAACCTGCGGCGGGAAAGCAAGCACCCGTTATCCAAGCGCACGCCTGTTAGGGTGGTTTAATGAGTTCACTTATTTTTAAGTATGCTTCGGCCCCTATCTATTATGGGGTTTTTATTATTTTAAGATTATTTTTGGAGGTTAACATGAGCAAAAAGTATTATATCACCACACCTATCTACTATCCTTCGGATAAGTTGCATATCGGCCATTCCTACACCACGGTCGCCGCCGATGCGCTGGCCAGATACAAGCGTCAAAACGGTTATGACGTGATGTTTTTGACCGGATCGGACGAGCACGGCCAAAAGATTGAGCGTGTGGCCAAAAAAGCGGGCGTTACGCCCCTGGCGTATGTGGACAACATCGTCGATGGCATCGAAAAACTTTGGGAGATGCTTGATATCAGCAACGATGATTTTATCCGCACCACACAACCGCGGCATCAAAAAACCGTCCAGAAAATCTTCAAACGCCTTTATGACCAAGGCGATATCTACAAAAGCGAATATGAGGGCTGGTACTGTACGCCGTGTGAATCCTTTTGGCTGGAACGGCAGCTGGAAGACGGCAAGTGCCCGGACTGCGGACGTGAAGTGGAGCTGACCAAAGAAGAATCTTACTTTTTTAAACTCAGCAAATACGCGGACCGCTTGATTAAGTATATCGAAGATCATGACGATTTCATTCAACCTGCCTCTCGCAAAAACGAGATGCTGAACAATTTCCTTTTGCCCGGTCTTGAAGACCTCTGTGTCTCTCGTACTTCCTTTAAGTGGGGCATCCCGGTGGATTTCGATGACAAGCATGTTGTTTATGTTTGGATTGATGCGCTGTCCAACTACATCACGGCATTAGGATATTTGCAGGATGACGACAGCAAGTTTAAAACCTACTGGCCGGCTGATTTGCATTTAGTCGGTAAAGAAATCGTGCGTTTTCATACCATCATCTGGCCCATCATGCTGATGGCGCTGGATTTGCCTTTGCCAAAGCAGGTGTTTGGCCATGGTTGGCTGATTTTAGAAGGCGGCAAGATGAGTAAATCGAAGGGCAATGTGGTGGACCCGGTCAAGCTGGTCGGGCGCTATGGCGTGGATGCAATTCGCTACTTTTTGCTTCGTGAAGTGCCGTTTGGTTCGGACGGACTTTTCAGCAACGAATCTCTACTTTATCGTATCAACTCGGATTTGGCCAATGACCTTGGCAACTTGGTTTCCCGTACGGTGGCCATGGTGGAAAAATATCAAGGCGGCACGGTATCCAAGGGCGGCACAGCCACCCCGCACGATGCTGAGATTGAAGCAATCGCCAATGATTTATATAAAAAAGTCGATCTGCATATGGATGAACTGCGCATCCCCGAAGCCTTGGAAGAGATTTGGGTTTTGGTCTCCAAGAACAATAAATATATCGACCTGACCACCCCGTGGATTCTCGGAAAAGATGAGAGCAAAAAGGATACGCTGAATAACGTACTCTACCATCTCATCGAAAATATCCGCATCATCGCGGTACTATTGGCGGCCTTTTTGCCCAGCACGTCCAAAACCATCCTAGAAAACATCGGCGTTTCGGATGCCGCTTTGATGGATGTGAACAGCGCAAAAGCGTTTGGTGCGCTCCAAAGCACCACGGTTAATAAGATGGCGCCCATCTTCCCACGCATCGACGTAGCTAAAGAGCTGGAATCCTTGGAAGCTGAAACCGCAAAAGAAGCGAAAAAAGAGGAAAAAGAAACCCCTAAAACCGAAGCGCTGCCGCAGATCACCTATGATGAATTTGCCAAATGTGAATTCCGTTTGGCCAAAGTGATAGAGTGTGAGGCGGTGCCTAAAAGCGATAAACTCTTAAAGCTGCAAGTCAAAATGGGCGAGGAAACCCGCCAAATTGTCAGTGGCATTAAAACATGGTACTCACCCGAAGAGATGGTGGGCAAAACCGTGGTGGTGGTAGCCAACCTAAAACCTGCAAAAATCCGCGGCGTAGAGAGCAATGGTATGCTTTTGGCTGTGGACGACGGCAAGGATTTGGCCTTGATTTCACCCGAAAAAGAGATGAAAGACGGGCTACAAGTACGATGAAGTTGCTTGACACCCATGTGCATTTGACCGATGATCGGTTTGATGCGGACAGACAGGCGGTCATCGATGCCTTTGAAACCGATAATATTCTTTGTGTAATCGAGGCGGCGACCGACGAATCCGACGCCAAGGCGGCGGTTGAATTGGCCAAAACCAATGCGCGTATTTACGCCGCTGTGGGTATCCATCCGCACGAAGCCAAGGATGCGTCCGAGCGCTATCTTGAGGTACTGGCTGACCTCGCCAAAAACCCTAAAGTGGTGGCCATCGGGGAAATCGGGCTGGATTATCATTACGATATTTCACCGCGCGATATTCAAAAGCGTACTTTTAAGGATCAAATTGCGCTTGCGAAAGAGCTGGATTTGCCGATTATCATCCATAGCCGCGAGGCGACCAAGGACACCATGGATATCTTAAAATCCTTTGCACCGCTAAAAGGTGTGGTGCATTGCTTTTCTGGCAGCAAGGAAACCGCGCTTGAAACGCTTCGGTTGGGGTTGCATATTTCCTTTACCGGCACATTGACGTTTTCTAACGCGCATAAGGTTCAGGAAGCATTTATGGCCGTACCACTGGACCGCGTGATGGCCGAAACCGATGGGCCCTATCTTGCGCCGGTGCCTGTTCGGGGCAAACGCAACGAACCTAAGTATGTCAAGCACGTGATAGAAAAAATGGCCGAACTTCATGGGTTAGACCCCGAAAAAATGGCTGATATCAATATCGAAAACGCAAAAAAATTATTTGGCGTTTTAGGAGCTTAAGCATGGCAAAGCAAAAAAAAGACACGTATGTGTACGAATACGGCGGGAAGGTGTACATCAACCCCACCAATAAATGTACGAATAATTGCCGATTTTGTTTAAGGAACAATCAAGACGGGGTCGCAAACCATGACCTATGGCTGAAAAGAGACCCTTTTGCTGAGGAGATTATCCGTGATTTAAAGCCTTATTTGCCTGTGGATAAAATCACCTTTTGCGGTTTTGGCGAGCCGATGATTGCGCTGGACGTCGTCAAAGCGGTATGCAAATTTGCAAAAGAAAAT
>JBFLKV010000286.1:0-3704 GCA_040883365.1 Eubacteriales bacterium | reverse complement strand
TGTTTGTTTCGGTAGTCGATCCGGGCGTCGGTTCGGCGCGCAAGAGTGTGGTCGTCAAAACGAAGGATGGCAAGTATGTGGTGACGCCAGACAATGGCACGTTGACGCATCTTAAAAAATACGTGGGCATTGAAGCCGTACGAGAGATTGAAGAAAGCAAGCATAGACGAAAGAATACAGAGTTTTCTTATACTTTCCATGGCAGAGATGTCTATGCCTATACAGGCGCAAAGCTGGCTTCCGGCGTTATCTCTTTTGAGGATGTGGGCAATGAACTTTCTGTGGAAAACATTGTTGAGCTGGAGCTCAAAGAAGTCATTAAAACAGAGGACGGCATCAGCGGTAATATCGACATTTTGGATGTGCGGTTTGGATCGCTTTGGACGAACATTACACGTGAGGATTTCTTAAGCATCGGTTTCGAATTTGGAGAACAGATTGAATTAAAAATCATGGATGGTCCGCGATCGGTCTATAATAATCGCGTGACATTCGGCCGTTCTTTTGCTGATGTTCATACCAGCGAGCAAATCATCTATGTCAACTCGCTTTTGCGAATGGCGGTTGCGATCAACCAAGGAAACTTTGCAAAAGCCTATAATATCGGCACGGGGCAGTCTTGGACCGTGACATTTAGAAAAATAAAGTAGTCGGTCATTTGACACATATAAGCGATTAACGGGTCACGCGAAGATGGATACTTCCTATGGAAAAGTCCAAGAGCGGGGGCCCGTTTTTTCATATTTGAGATAATACAAAACAGGCACCACACAGATGAATCATGCTGTGGGGTGCCTGCAATACTTTTTTTAATTTTATCAATAACTATTTGATACCTAGTCGATCGCCATAATTCTCGATAACGTAATCTAAGTCTTTGTCTCCGCGACCTGAGCAGTTGACCAGAATTGAACCAACGCCCATTTCTTTGGCCAGCTTCATTGCGTAAGCAACGGCGTGGGCACTTTCAAGAGCGGGGATAATACCTTCCAGTTTTGAAAGTGTAGAAAATGCATCGATTGTTTCGTCATCCGTGGCTGTTTTATATTCCACGCGACCTAAGCCTTTCCAATAAGCGTGCTCTGGTCCGACCGAAGGATAATCCAGTCCGCTTGCGATGGAATAAACGGGCAAGGGCTCGCCTTTTTCATCCTGCAACATAATCGAGTTAAAGCCATGCATAACGCCTTCTTTACCATAGGTCAAACTGGCTGCGTGTTCACCTACCTCTGTGCCTCTGCCTAAAGGTTCAACGCCATATAGTTTAACGGGGTCATTCAAGAATGCTGTCATGATGCCCGCCGCATTGGAACCGCCGCCAACACATGCAACAACGGCATCCGGAAGTTCGCCGGTCATATCTAAGAACTGCTCTCTTGCTTCAATACCAACAACCGATTGGAAATCGCGAACCATCATCGGGAAAGGATGGGGGCCAACAACCGAGCCAATGCAGTAAATGGTATCTTCAAATTCGTTCATATAGGCTTCAAAAGCCGCATCAACCGCTTCTTTTAGTGTTTTCAATCCATGAGAAACCGGAATCACTCGGGTTCCTAATAATTGCATCCGTGCAACATTGGGCGCTTGTTTTGCGATATCCACTTCACCCATATATATATCACATTCCAAACCAAAATATGCAGCTGCTGTAGCTAAGGCAACACCGTGCTGTCCTGCGCCTGTTTCAGCGATAATTTTCTTTTTGCCCAAATATTTTGCGAGGAGGCCTTCACCCATGCAGTGATTGAGTTTGTGCGCACCTGTGTGATTTAAGTCTTCACGTTTCAAATAAATCTGGCAGTTTCCAATAGAATTTGATAAACGTTCACAATGGCAGACCGGTGTGGGACGGCCCTGATATTCTTTTCTTATCCGTCTTAGTTCATTGATGAATTTCGAGCTCTTGCAAATGGCCTGATAGGCTGTTGAGATTCTTTCAAACTCTTCAACCAATTGTGGTGGGATATAAGCGCCGCCGTATTTACCAAAGTAGCCTTCTTTGTTTGGGGTTGTTTTTGTGTAAACCGCAAAATCTACATTCTTCTCTAGCATCTCTAATCTCCTTTAATCTCGTCTAGTTTTGATATTTTTTCAATTATACCATGCAAAATATATTTCTGGTAAAAAAAATCAAAAAAATTTGAGAAAAATATCACAGAGTATAACTAAGAAAATCACTCATAACGTCCAAGAGTAATACGGATTCGTGAATCTTTTGTGGACGCAAGAAGAGAAGCGGGATCAGTGAACATATAACAAAACGTAGCACGGTCAGTTTAAACGGTAGTGGTGGGAGATATATATCTTTTATAATATGAAGAGATATAACAAAAGGATTGACATCCCGAATAAAAAAATATGGTAAAATAGAAACAACCGTGTTATAAAAAAGCGGCTTCTACTGCATCAAATCAAAAGAGATATCGTTTTTTAATCTGATTTTAAGCCATGTGCACCGAAACAGAGGTAAGGAGAAACGCGATGAATACAGAAAAAATGATTGAGTTAAATGAAGAAAATGTGTTGGCGCTTTGGTCCAAAACATACAACACGGACGGCAAGCCGGACTGGTCACATATCTTCCCATACTATCATGAGAATATTGTGTTCCAAGATTCCATACAGCGCATCGATGGGATAGAGGAGTTTAAAGCCTTATGCAAGCGACTGACCGACCGATGTCAGGAGCTTAAGATGGATATATCATTTATATCGCAAAAAGACAATGTGATTATTTTTGATTGGACCATGACCATGATGTTTAAGAAATTTCCCAGTACACCGGTATATGGTTGTACCAAGTTGACCTTGCATGAGGACGGACGCATCATCAGTCAGCGTGACTACTATGACTTATGGGGTGATATTTTTAATGGCATTCCGTGGTTTAAAAAACCGTACCGTCGGTTCATGAAAAGGAAATTCGGGTGATGATATGATTAAATATACCAAAGAGGATTTGGCTTTTATCAAGAATAGTCGTGCTGAGCAAAAGAAAACGGACGTTTCACTAAAAGGAAAACGCTGTGTGATTTCTGGTGCGACCTCCGGCGTTGGGCTGACGGCGGCCATGCGCTTGGCGAAGGCGGGGGCAGAGGTGATTCTGGTGGCCCGAAACAAGGAGAAAGCCGAGACCGTAGGTCTACAAATTGCGCAAATCAGCGGAAAAACACCTGATATTTTTATCGCGGATTTCAGTGAGCTGGGCACGGTGAAAAAGGCAGCGGAGGCGATAGTCAAGGCATATGATCGGATCGATATTTTGATCAACTCGGCGGGGCTGCATTCCACAACCAGACGATTGACGCCGGATGGAAACGAATGGGTCTTTCAAGTGAATCATCTATCCAGCTTTTTGTTCACGGTGTTGCTCTTGCCGCTGATTAAAAAAAGTGAGCAGGGCCGCATTATCCAAGTGAACTCGGAGGGGCACCGATTTGGCGGATTAAGAACAGATGATTTGACATGGGAAAAACGGCCGTATATCGGTCTTCGCGCGTATGGCGCATCCAAAACCGCACAGATGATGACGGTGATACGATTGGCCGAAATACTTTCGAAAACAAAGGTCACCATTAACGCTATGCATCCGGGCGCAGTTAAGACCAGCATTGGTAGCAATAACGGATGGCTATATCGTGCATGGATGAAGTGGGTAATCGCTCCGGGGCTAAAGGAAGCGGCGATATCCGGTGAGGCCT
>JBFLKV010000285.1:0-6673 GCA_040883365.1 Eubacteriales bacterium | reverse complement strand
GGCGTGCTGATTGATGATTTGATTACCAAAGGAACCAACGAGCCGTATCGCATGATGACCTCGCGTGCCGAATATCGCCTGCTTTTACGGCAGGATAATGCGGACGCCAGACTGACCGAAAAGGGACGTAAGCTGGGACTTGTTTCGGATGAGCGATATGACCGCTTTATGAAAAAGCAAGAGGGCATTGCGAAAGTGGTGTCGGACATCAACACGCGGGTGGCGAAAGCCGATAAGGTGAATGAGTACTTGGAAAGTCAAGGATCACAGCCGATCAAATCAAATGTGAAATATGCGGATATCATCAAGCGACCCAATGTTTATCTTGATGGGCTAATCGCGCATGATGACGGTTTTATTCGGTTGGATAAAGAAATAATGAAATGCGCCGAAACCAACGTGAAGTATGAAGGGTACATTAAAAAGCAGGAAAACCAGGTCAATCAGCAAAAGGCCATGGAGGAAAAACGTCTGCCGATAGATGTGGATTATAGTGAGATTAGAGGACTGCGCATTGAAGCAGCACAGAAGCTGAACGCGATTAAGCCACAAAACATGGGTCAAGCCAGCCGAATATCCGGCGTGAGTCCGGCGGATATTGCGGTGCTGATGATCTACTTTAAACAAAAGGACCAAAGCCGATGAGTATGAGAGAATACTTAAAAGAAGCTTTGACGACACAAAATATAACGCTGTCGGAAGAACAATATGCTCAGTTTGAGCAACTTTATGAGGCCCTAAAAGAGACGAGCCAGCACACCAACTTGACCACTATCTTGGACGAAGCGGGTGTGGCAGAGAAGCATTTTGCGGACAGCCTTTTGCCAATCAGCTTAAAACTGATTAAAGGCGATGAGAAAATAATCGATGTCGGATCGGGCGCAGGGTTCCCGGGCTTGCCACTAAAGATTGTCTATCCTGACTTAGACTTAACGCTTTTGGAAGCAACCGGGAAAAAGTGTGCGTTTATCGAAAACACAGCCGAGCGTTTAGGTTTGAATATTTTATTAAAAAATGGGCGTGCAGAAGAAATTGCACACGCCGAAATTGCCAGAATGTGTTATGATATATGTGTCTCTCGTGCAGTAGCTAGGCTGAATATGCTTTTGGAACTGTGCGCAGGTTTTGTAAAACCGGGTGGGCGGATATTGGCCTATAAGGGCGAAAAAGCCGAGGAAGAGATAAAAGAGGCAGAATCTGCGGCAAGAAAATTGGGACTTTGCTTTGTGGGCTTATATGAAGATAAGCAAGGAAAGACCAAAATCGCCGTCTATGAGCGCAAGGAAAAACTAAAGGATATCTATCCGAGAAAGTTTTCAAATATTAAAAATAAAGCATTGTGAGGTAAGGTTATGCCAATAGCAGTTGAATTGGAATTTGATCAAAACACTTCAAGTGAGATCCGCAGTATTTGGAAAGATATGAGTGATTACGGAGTGAGTCAGTTTTTGCACCACTCTCCCGGTGTACCGCATTTGTCTTTGGCGATGTACAATGGGATTCAGGACTTAGATGCGTTCATCCGTCAGGTCCATTCGTTTTCCTACACCATATCAAAGCCATCGATTAACTTAAACAGTATCGGGCTCTTTAACGTAGAGCGCAACATTATCTATCTGGCGGTAACGGTGACCAGTGATTTGATCTTTATGCACAAGAACTTTTATAGCCATATGGACGAGTATTCCAAAGGCGCATGGCGTTTTTATATGCCGGGCGTTTGGGTTCCGCACGTGACGGTGGCGATTAATGTGGAAGAAGATAAGCTGATGCGGGGTGTTGAGATTGCGGCAAAACGGTTTAAACCGATGCTGGCCACCGCCGAGGCGCTTCATGTCATTGATGTTCAAGAAGCCAAGACCATCGAGCGAATCGCTATTTTATAAGTAAACAAAATAATTTTATAGACAACAGGAGAGTAAATTTGGGGAAAATAATTTCTATTACCAACCAGAAAGGCGGTGTGGGGAAGACCACAACATCGGTAAACCTGGCCGCCGCGTTGGCACATTTGGGTAAAAAAGTTTGCATTGTGGATATCGATCCGCAAGGCAATTCAACGTCTGGTCTTGGTATCGACAAAGATGAAATAAAGCATTCGGTATATGAGGTCATCGTCAATGGTGTTCCTGCAAAAGATGCGGTGGTGCCGACCATGATGGACACACTGTTTTTGATTCCGGCCAACATCGACTTGGTTGGGGCACAGGTGGAACTGGTCGGAAAGATGGCTAGGGAATCCTACTTAAAAGAAGCATTACTGCCGATCAAAAATGAGTATGACTTTATTTTTTTGGATTGCCCACCGTCATTGGGCATCTTGACCGTCAATGCACTCAACGCATCGGATAATGTTTTGGTTCCGATTCAGTGTGAATTTTATGCGTTAGAGGGTTTAAGCCAGCTGATCAGCACCATCAAGCTGGTAAAAAAATCATTGAACCCCAAGCTGGAGATAGAAGGGGTTGTGCTGACGATGTATGATGGCAGAACCAACTTAAGCAGCCAAGTGGTTCAAGAAGTTAAAGCGTATTTCAAAAACAAAGTGTACGAAACGATTATTCCGCGCAATGTTCGGCTAAGTGAAGCGCCGAGCTTTGGTCTGCCTATCATCAAGTACGATCCAAAATCTTTAGGGTCGGAAACATACTTGGCACTCGCAGAAGAAGTTGTAGCGGCAAATAAATAGAGAGGGGAAAAAGTATGGCGAAACCAACCGGACTTGGAAAAGGACTTGGGGCGCTTTTGAGCGAAGACCCCTTGGAAATGAACGCACTGGATGAAGATGCGATAGCGCTACAAAGCGTTAAAGGACAAGTAATCGAGCTAGATATTGGACTGATTGATACCTATCAAGACCAGCCAAGAAAGAGCTTTGATGAGGAAAAACTGAACGAGCTGGCAAAATCGATTGAAACGCATGGCATTGTTCAACCGATCATTGTACGTAAAAACGAAGATCGATTTATGATTATTGCGGGTGAGCGTCGGTACCGCGCGGCACGCATCGCTCGACTGAAGACCATTCCCGCTATCGTCAAAGAGATTAGCAGTCGCGAGCAGATGGAAATTTCTTTGATTGAAAACTTACAAAGAGAGAACCTAAACCCTTTGGAAGAAGCGGCGGCGATACGGCTTTTGATGACAGAGTACAACTTAAATCAGGAAGCGGTATCCGAACGCATTGGGAAATCGCGTCCGGCCGTAGCCAACATCCTTCGGCTTTTGCAGCTGCCAGAAAAGGTTCGCGTTTTGATCTTTGAAGGCAAAATATCCAGCGGTCACGCCAAGTGCTTGGGCGGACTGGAGAGCGATGACGACAAAATATTCATTGCGACCAAGGCGGCCGAAGAAGGCATGAGTGTTCGGGAAATTGAAAAGTTTGTCCAAAAACACAGCAAAGGCAAAACAGAACCGGAAAACAAAAAAACCGAAAAGAAAGCACAGGCGGCGGAAATCGTCGATGCTGAGAACAAGCTGACCAATGCACTTGAGACACGCGTGAAGATTGTTGGCGATACGCATAAAGGGAAGATTACCATCGAGTATTTTTCTAAAGAACAGCTACAGGCGTTGTATGATTACTTACTAAAGAATTAAAAGCAGAGCGTTGCATTGTGGTTTTATACGAGAAACAAACATGATAAGCGAGTTAATAAAAATGACTTTCATAATCAATGAGAGTCATTTTTTTATTTAAATAAGCAATAGGAGACCAAAAGAGAGAAAATCATATATCTTGTTGAATATGTTTTGTTTTGAATGTTTGAGCTACAAAATGCTGTGATTGACCCTGTAATAAGCAAAAAAAGCCCGATTTTTCAGGCTTTTTTGTAATTTGGATGAAAAGCACAACATGTTGTGTCTGAATGTTCCACGTGAAACAATCTATATTGTTCCGCGTATAAAATTGAGCAAAAAGTTAGATGAATAGAAAAAATCAGCGAAAGCAGAGCCATAGATGATGTCATAGATCTGCTGGATAGGTTGAATGATGAGAACAAGCGGGGTGAGAATAAAAACCGCATAGGTCGTGAACAATCCGGAAAGGAATCCGAAGACGCCACCGATTGTGGAATCGAGCATCCGCAGTACCGGAAACTTAAAGGTGTAGTTTGCAGCATTGATGGCGAAAGCCAGAATGGCGCGGGCGATAAAGAATACGACAACGAAGGAAAGGATGTTGACACAAACATTCGCGATAGTGAGGTTATAGTATTCGCCAAGCGTGGTGACGCCCTGATCTGAGAAAACGCCATGGGTGATGTTGGACGTCATCAGAGAAGAGAAAGGCGCTGGTAAATTGGATTCGGTAACCAGCTCTTTAATCTTGTCGGCCGAAAGATTTTCGACCAACAGTTTAGTGTCCTCAAAATGGGTCAGCTGTTCACTGCCTTCGGCGTAGTTGTAGACAAAATCAAAAACGCCTTTGCCTTTAACAAAGCGTGCGGACAGCATTGGTGAAAACA
This sequence comes from Eubacteriales bacterium, assembly GCA_040883365.1. Taxonomy (GTDB): domain Bacteria; phylum Bacillota; class Clostridia; order Christensenellales; family CALMFG01; genus CALMFG01. Next base: position 2,204 of record JBFLKV010000285.1, on the reverse strand, counting down.
ATGCGGCCGAACCCCAAGAGAGAAAAAACGCACCCAGGGAACAAGCCGAATGGATAAAGCCGCGGTAAACGCCAGTCAGTGTGGCGTAAAGAATAATGATGATAACAGCCCAGTCTAAAATACTCAAAATAGTTCCTCCATATAAATCAGTAAGATGGCAAAGCCATTATAGCATGTGTTTAAGGTAATGCTAAAAAGTAATATGTGCCTTGGCTCAATACCAAAACTCGGTTGTCTGCCGCATTGGCGATAAACGAGATATCGTCTTTCAATTGATACTGACGCAAGTACTCGCCGGTTTCAGAATAGATATAGATGATATCTTCGCCAAACACATAGAGACGATTACCCTGCATTAAAAGGCCATTGACGTTGGATGGCAAATTGACTTTGTGGTAATCGATCGCCGTTAGGATTCGTGCGTTGGCAAAGTACTTATCGTTTTGCTGTGCGCGGGGCACTGTAACAAAATAATCCTCTGCGGTATCAAACGCAGTCGATTCTACCTGCCAGTCATATATCATGTTTGAGGATAACTCTTCGCCGAACAGGTCATATTTCAAAAGATTGGTGGTGGTGACGATGTACATATAGTCACCCGAAAAATAGACTTTTTCCACAAGCTCGGAATATAAAGTGGTTAAACCCGTCATGGAAACCCCGGGATTATAGGTGATGACCCGTGAGGTGGGGATAACGCCGGTCGGGTCGTTTGTAAGAACCCAAAGACTATCCGAACTGGTAAACCCAATATCGACAATAATTTGTGGCGCGAAGCTGATGGAGTCAAACAGATTTCCGGTGGGGTTATAGAAATAAACCATATTTTCTGACGTGTTGTCTTCTTCAATAATCTCGGAAAAAACAGCGATCACATTATTCCCGCAGATGATGCGGTTGACCGAGCCGATGACGTCGGTGGAGTAAAGATACTCGCCTTCGGTGGTTAGCGCTTGAAAAGACTTGTTGCTGTAGATCACCACCAGCTTTTCGCTGGCGCTTAATACAAGACTGTCCGAATAGACGATTTTTGACCAAAGCATTTCTCCGTCATACGTGTAGTTGGAGAGGGTATTGCCGTCCAAAACGATATAGAAGTCATCCAGCAAACAATACTGTGTGTCCTCCGTAATGTTCGCGGGCGTAAAGTCGCGGTCCAATGTGTTGCGAGATGAAGCAAAATAATAGATACCGACAATTAGAATCCCGATCGAAAACAAAATGATAAGAGAAAGGACAAACCGCCGGATGTTAGCGATACGGACAACTGATTTTCTTTGCATAGATTTAAGCACCTGCACCTTCGTGTTGATTACCTAAAATTATATCTTTTTACCGTAAGACTGTAAACCTTTTTGGACCCAGGTGAGATTCGCTCACAAAAAATTTACATACAACGATAGCAATTAAAGAGCGCCTTTGTTATAATAATACCAATAAAAATAGTTTAGTATTGGGGAAAGCGATGCAGATTACTAAGATGCACGGGCTGGGAAACGATTTTGTGATGTACAGTCCTAAAAAAGAAAAAGACAGAGATTATGCCAAACTTGCCAAAGAAATTTGCGCGCGAAGAACTTCGGTCGGCGCAGATGGGCTGGTGGTGGTACTTTCTTCGGAAACGTGTGATGCACGCATGCGCATTATCAATTCGGATGGCAGTGAGGCCGAAATGTGCGGTAATGGGATTCGTTGTTTTGCCAAATATGTTTATGAAAAAGGGATTGTCAAAAAGACTGAAATGACGGTGGAGACGCTGGCGGGCACGATTCGGCCTAAGGTCATTTTGGATCAGGATACTGTGGTGGGCGTAGAAGTGGACATGGGCAAACCTATTTTTGATCCAGCGCTGATACCAACGACGATACCCGAAGACGAGGTTTTATCATCGACGGTGACCATGGCAGGTAGAACATTTGATATCGCTTGTGTCAACTCTGGCGTTCCGCACACCATGGTGTTTGTGGACAAAATGGATACGGATGATGTTTATCAGTTTGGCCCTTTGATAGAAAAACATGAATTGTTCCCCCAAAATACAAATGTTAATTTTGTTGAGGTAGTGGACAAAGAGAACATAGTGGTCAGCACCTGGGAGCGCGGTGCAGGCAAAACCATGGCTTGCGGCACGGGTTGTTGTGCGGCGGTTGTGGCGTGTGCAAAGCGTGGGCTGACAGGAAGAAACGTGACGGTTAAGCTTGAAG
>JBFLKV010000059.1:0-4392 GCA_040883365.1 Eubacteriales bacterium | reverse complement strand
TGGCTGCATCGTCAATCGCTTCATCTATTTCTGTTGCATCCATCTCATCATCCAAAAGATCATCTTCACCGTCACCGGTGCGGTTAAAGATATCGCCCTCAATCTGTGATTGACTCTTAATATCTATCTTCCAGCCGGTCAGTTTTGCTGCCAACCGTGCGTTCTGACCTTCTCTGCCGATAGCGAGCGACAGTTGGTTGTCGGGTACAATGACTTTTGCGGCCCGCGCGTCCTCATCAATCTGCGCCATCACGACTTTAGCGGGTCTTAAGGCATTCGCGATATATTCCACATAATCATCGCTCCAAGGAATTACATCAATTTTCTCGCCCTTTAGCTCTTCCACGACGCGCTCAATACGCGAACCTTTTTGTCCGACACAAGCGCCCACCGGATCAACATTTTCTTCATTAGCCGCGACCGATATTTTTGTGCGGAAGCCCGCTTCACGAGCAATGTTCTTTATCTCAACAATATTTTGTTTGATTTCGGGTACTTCTATTTCAAAAAGACGCGCCACCAAATTCGGATGTGTTCGAGATACCATAATCTGAGGGCCTTTGGATGTTCTTTTAACCTCGGTAATATACACTTTTACTTTTTCATTGACATTCAACCGCTCGCTTCGAATACATTCGGATGGCAGCATCAACCCTTCGGCTTTGCCGATTTCCAAAAAGACTTTGGACTTATCGATGCGATGCACCACAGCCGTCAAAACTTCGCCTTCTTTTTCGGTGTACTGCTCAAAAATAACGCCACGTTCTGCTTCGCGAATTTTCTGCATCACCACTTGTTTGGCGGTTTGCGCAGCCAAACGTCCAAATGCCGCAGGCGTCACTTCGGTTTCCAGACGATCGCCCGGTTCATAAGCCGGATTTATTTCTCTGGCTTCTTCCAGACTAATCTCTGCACTTGGCTCTTCCACTTCTTCGACCACAGTTTTTGCACACAATACTTTGATGTCGCCTGTGCTCTCATCGATGTTCACATATACGTTATCGGACGATCCAAAATTTTTCTTGTAGGCCGAAATCAGTGCTGCTTCAATGGTTTCCAGCAAAATTTCTTTGTTGATACCTTTTTCCTGTTCCAGCTCTTCCAAAGCATAAATGAATTGTTCGTTCATAATTCTCCTCGTTCAGTCTTCCTTTTAAAAATCAATGTGCTGTCGTATGACAGCAATCTCTCCGCGATTTAAGCGGATTTCCTTTTTATCCATTTTAATTGTCACCGTTTCGGCATCATACGCCGAAAGCAATGCGACAAACTCTTTTTTCTTGTTCACTGCCCTGTACAACTTTATATAAATCTTTTTATTCAGATTGCGCTCGAAGTCCTTTTCGGTCTTCAATGGGCGATCCAGCCCCGGAGATGAAACGCTTAGGATATATTCATTATCAATCGGATCTGCCTCATCCAGTAAACAATCCAGCTCTCGGCTGACCAATTCACAGTCATCCAGCGTAATGCCACCCGGCTTATCTATATAAAGCGTTAAGGTGTACTCCTGACCACTCTTTTGATACTCGCAATCGATCATCTCAAACCCAAGTCTTTTAAGGATGGGTTCTGCGAGTTCTATGGTTAATTCTTCAATTTTCTTTGCCAATTCTAGGCACCCTCACTTGAATAATTCTCTCTAACAATTGAAAAGAGCGGGAAATCCCACTCTTTCGCAAGTTAAGTAAATTCATATGCATGTTACCATAAAGCTGGGATGTTTTCAAGCATTTTTTATCCTTCACAGGCTACGCTCACCTTTGCTTTCTCGCCGTTTTAGCTCCACTTCGGACAAAATAACCGAAGCAAAAATAATCAAACCGCCAATGGGTATATTGACGCGGAATGCCTCAAGACCGATAATAATCGAAAACAATGAACCAAACAAAGATTCCATACTCATCATAATAGCGGCCTTGGATGGCGTCGTAATCGTCTGTGCCCAAGTCTGCAGAAAATAGCAAACGGCCGAGCTGACCAACCCGAGATACAGCACAGATAAAAGACCCAGTTTCCAATCAACGTCCAAAACCGCGGCGGTATCCTTCACTAGAAAAACCACAAGCCCCAAAACGCCAGCCGTCGCCATTTGAAGAAACGTGATGCTAATCGGATCAAACGATCGCGCTTTTGTGCCAAGATATGCGATATGCGCAGCAAAGCCGATTGCGCATAAGATGAGCAATCCATCACCCGCGCCAAGCGAAATCAGCGAAGAATCCGGCCGATATGTGAGAATAAACACACCGGCAAGTGTGGTGAATACCAAAATAAACATCTTCAGCTTTGGTGGATGCCCTTTGAAAATCCAAATGATAAAAGGAACCAACACCACATAGATGGCTGTGATAAATGCCGTATTCGAAATGTTGGAAATAGCCTGACCCAACGTTTGCGACAAAAAAGCAAGATACAAAAGCACACCCGCGACAACGCCGGTGACAAGCTCTTGTTTTTTAATTCTAAGAATCGTTTTGGGGCGGAAAGCAAAAATCGCGCACGCAGCGATAAGAAACCGCATGGCCACAATCAGCGAGACAGGCAGGCCCGCCTGAATGGCATACTGAACCGCGATAAAGCCCATTCCCCATAAAAAAGACACTCCGATGAGTGATAAATCTGCCAGTCTTTCTTTTGATATCAAATCGTTTTCCTCTTATGATCTACCTAATTTATGCTATTATGCTTGATTTCTTCGCAACATATCGCCCGCCTTCAAAGGAAAGGGGCAGTTGATGGTGAGTACCTGTTTAGGGTGCGGCGCGCTTTCTTGTGCTTCACCATCTTCAGTGATGATACTCTCCACCACAAATGTTGTGGGTTCGTGTTCGGGGCTCAACACTTCCAAAGTGTCCCCCACCCAAAACTTATTACGCTGTTCTACCTTTATATGTCCGTCATGTGCGTCTTCCAAGGCTTTTGCGATAAACACAGCCGGCTTTGTCTCGGAAGTGCGTAGCGTATCCTGCCCATCAGCCATGGGGTTCCCTAAGAAAAAACCCGTGGTATACTCACGTGTGCCGCATTTGACCATCTCTTCCAACACCGCTGGGTCAAATGCATAATTGTCTTTTTCACGATAAATCTTATCAATCTCGGCGCGATATAGTTTCACAATGCTGCCCACATAATAAGCCGACTTCATTCGGCCTTCTATCTTAAAGGACATAACGCCGGCTTCCATCAACTTGTCCATGTGCTCAATCATCATCAAATCCTTCGAGTTGAAAAGATATGTGCCTTTTTCATCGCCATAGACCGGGAAAAGTGCGCCGTCTTTTTCTTCCTGTACAAAGTACTTCCAGCGACAAGGCTGAGCACATGCCCCCTTGTTGCCCCCACGTCCCGTCGTAAAATCTGAAAACAAGCATCGCCCCGAATAGGATATGCACATTGCCCCATGAACAAAAGCTTCTAGTTCAATTTCGGGCACGGCATCCTTCATACGGCGAATATCGACTAAGCTCGCTTCCCTCGCCACAATCACACGAGAAACCCCGATTTTGTGCCAAAACTTCACACTCTTCGCATTGGTTGTGCTCGCTTGGGTGGAGAGATGGATGGGCATATCCGGCAGTTTTTCTTTGGCTGCCAAAACAACCCCTGGATCGGATACAATCAGCGCATCAATACCTGCATCACTGACCTGTCCTAAGTATTCATCAAAACCAACGAAGTCCTCCTCATGGAACACCGCATTGCTGGTTAAATATATTTTTTTATCCTGTCTGTGCGCTTTATCGCACGCAATCGCCAAATCTTCAACCGAAAAATTATCGGCAAAAGCCCGAAGTCCGTAGGCTTTCCCCGATAAATAGACTGCATCCGCCCCAAAGTATAGGGCAGTATCCAAACATTCCATATTGCCCGCCGGTGCGAGCAGTTCACTTTTTGTATTCAATCGTTCCCTCAAATTCTACTATTCAAGTGTTGCATCATAAGCTGCCCAAAGGTCCTCATACTTTGCAACGTTTTTCTGATGTTCCGCATAGGTTTTGGCAAAAGCCAAACTGCCGCTTTCCGGATCGGTCGAGCAGAAGAAGTAATATCCTTCGGCCAAGTATTCTTCATCCGGATACAGTGCCGCTTCAATCGCCTGCTTGCCTGGGTTGGCTATCGGGCCAGCCGGAAGACCTGCATATAGGTATGTATTATAGGGCGAGTTGATGCCGATTTCGTCTTGCGAAAACTGTAGTTTTCGTATGCCCACAACATACTGCAACGTAGCACAGGATTGTAACTTATCATTCTTGTTCAACCGGTTATGGAACACCGCTGATATCTTTTTAAAATCCTGCGGTTTTCCCTCGCGCTCAATAATCGAAGCCAGCGTAATCACTTCGCTGATATCCATGCCCAACGCTTCCGCTTGTGCGATGTAATCACTCG
>JBFLKV010000284.1:0-12515 GCA_040883365.1 Eubacteriales bacterium | reverse complement strand
TCCATCAAAATCTGAGTCCGTTCACGCGCCTGAGCGTTCTCGTACGTGACGTCTCTGGCGTCCTCGGAATGGTCCAAGTCCTTTAGGTGCTGTTTGACCGCGGGGACGATGGAAATTTCTTTATATTCTGCATCAAAAGCCTCAACCAGCTGTTTGGCCAGCGATTGGGTGGCATCGGTGGAACCAAAGCCGGGCATCACCACACCCAGCACTGCACTGGGTTCAAGTCCGCAAACCTCAGCCGCTTTGTGTGCAACCAAAAGCGCTAACGTGGAATCCAATCCGCCCGAAACGCCGATAACCATTTTCTTAATGCCTGTATGCATCAAACGCTTGGCCAGCCCCGCCACTTGGATATCAAAAACTTCCTGGCAGCGATGATTCCTTTCGTCCGCTGAAAAAGGCACAAAAGGCATCTTGGTCATTTCTCGGAACCTGGGTAAGATATGATCGTCTTCCAACTTAAATTTAATCCGCCGATAGATTTTTTTATCGCCGATGTCCTCAAAGGTGTTGCGAAGTAGCCGATCATGCGCCAATCGTTCGATATCGAACTCGGTGATAGTCAACTCGTTATCAAAACTAAAGAGTTTGGTCTCGCCTAACTGCCTGCCGTTTTCCGCCAACAGCGCATGTCCACCAAACACGGTGTCCGTGGTCGATTCGCCGCACCCTGCCGAAACATAGGCATAAGCGCAGACGTATCTGGCACTCTGGTGCCGCATCATCTCACGCCGGTAGTCCGCTTTGCCCACAATCTCGTTGCTGGCCGATATATTAAAGCACATAAAACTGCCCGCCAACGCTTGATAGGCATGCGGCGGGAACGGTGCCCAAAGGTCTTCACAGACCTCTACACCAAATGTAAATTTGCGATACGTCTCACATTCAAACAGCAAATCCGAACCGATGGGAATTTCTTTGCCCCGAAGCGTGATGGTTTTGTTCTTAATCTCTGCGCCCGAGTTGAACCAGCGTTCTTCATAATACTCAGAGTAGTTTGGAATATAGGCTTTGGGCACAATACCCAAAATCTCGCCCCGCTGAACAACTACCGCTACGTTGTAGAGCTTATCCTTATAGACTAAAGGCATACCTACGATAGATATGATCTTAAACTCCTTGGTCGCCCAGATGAGTCGAAAAAGCCCATCTAAGGCCTGATCAAGCAAATACGATTGCTGGAAAAGATCGCCCAACGTGTAGCTTGTGATCGAAAGTTCGGGGAAAGCGACGATGTTGACATCATTCTCCTCCAAAACAGTAATCATATCGATGATATTGCCGACGTTTTTGTCAACATTGCCTACGGTGGTCAGCGGTACTGCCGCCGCGGCTCTTACAAAAGAATACTTCATACATTTTGTCCTTAAAATTATTATGGATCTCTTTTGCCCATTTTACCCCATCTACAATCATATTGTAAACCGTTGCGGCTATTTATTATATGACGACGGGTGCCAACGACAGATTTTAACAAACTTAAAATATTGTTCTTAGCAATTGATTATCCTCCCTAAACAATGGTATGATTGCAACAGTGTTTTTTTAAAGAAATGTTTTGAAAGGTGAACAGAATTTTGAGTCTATTGGATATTTTCTCTGCCGGTGACAATGCCGGAAAGCTTAAAAAGATAAACAAGCAGGTGGACGCTGTCATGGCGCTGGATGAGGCCTACGCGGCGCTTTCGGATCATGAATTGGTCGAAAAAACCACTGAGTTTAAACAGCGGTATGCGGACGGCGAAACGCTGGATGCGCTTTTGCCCGATGTGTTTGCACAAGTGCGCGAGGCCGCTTTTCGTGTCCTTGGCATGAAGCCCTACCGTGTTCAGGTCATCGGCGGCATCGTGCTGCATCAAGGCCGTATCGCCGAGATGAAAACCGGTGAAGGTAAAACACTGGTGGCCACCATGCCAGCGGTCTTAAACGCGATTGCGGGCAGTGTGCATATCGTCACGGTCAACAATTACCTGGCCAAGCGTGACTCGGAATGGATGGGCAAAGTCTATCAGTTCCTAGGGTACAGCGTGGGTTTGGTCACAAGAGATATTGAACCGCCAGTAAAACAAAAGATGTACGCTTGCGATATCATCTATGGTACCAATAACGAGTTTGGGTTTGATTACTTAAGGGATAACATGGTGAGCAACAAAGCCCAACTGGTTCAAGGCGAGTTGACCTTTGCCATCCTCGATGAGGTGGACAGCATCTTGATTGACGAAGCGAGAACTCCGCTGATTATCTCGGGCGCAGGCGAAAAGAGCACCCATATGTACGAACGCGCCGACCAGTTTGTCACCCGGCTGAAAAAAGGCGAAATCGTTACCGACGATCGGGGCGAAGAGGAAAAAACCGGCGACTTTATCGTGGAAGAAAAGGACAAGAGTGTGACGTTGACCGAAGCTGGGGTCACGCGCGCCGAACAGTTTTTCCGCGTGGATAACCTTTCTGATGTAGATAACACCGAACTTAACCATCATATCAAGCAGGCCCTAAAAGCGCGTCATATGATGAAACGCGATATTGACTATGTTGTACAAAACGGCGAAGTGATTATCATCGACGAGTTTACCGGACGACTGATGATTGGACGTCGATACAGCGACGGTCTGCATCAGGCCATTGAGGCCAAAGAACGCGTCAAGGTGGCACGGGAAAGTAAAACGCTTGCCACCATCACCTTCCAAAACTATTTTAAAATGTATAAAAAGCTCTCGGGTATGACGGGTACCGCCAAAACCGAGGAAGCGGAGTTCCAGGGCATTTATAGCCTAGACGTGGTGGAAATACCCACCAATAAGCCGGTGATCAGAGACGATGCACACGACGTCATCTATGGCTCTAAAAACGGTAAATTTAATGCGGTGCTGGACGAAATCAGCCGCGCGCACAAAACAGGGCAGCCCTTACTGGTCGGTACCATCTCGGTAGAAACCAGTGAGTACCTATCCCGTCTTCTAAAGGGTCGCGGCATCAAGCACGAAGTGCTAAACGCCAAATTCCACGAAAAAGAAGCCGATATCGTCGCGCAGGCCGGTAAATTCGGTGCGGTGACCATCGCCACCAACATGGCGGGTCGTGGTACCGACATCGTGCTGGGCGGTAACCCAGACTATATGGCAAGAAACACCTTAAAAAAGAAAGGTATGGATGAGCTGATGATTGAATCGGCCACCAGCCATGCCGAAACCGATGACGCCGAAATTATGGATGCACGTAAACAGTATTCGGAGCTAGTCAAAGAATATAAAAAAGAAACCGATATTGAACATCAGCGCGTATTGGACGCCGGTGGTCTTTATATCATCGGTACCGAGCGGCATGAGAGTCGCCGGATTGATAACCAGCTGCGTGGACGTGCCGGACGCCAAGGTGACCCGGGTGCTTCCATGTTCTTTGTCTCACTGGAAGACGATCTGATGCGCTTGTTTGGCGGGGAGCGTGTACAAAACATGTTGACCACACTGAACCCGGCCGATGATGTACCCATTCAAGTGGGGCTTATCTCGCGCCAGATTGAAAACGCACAGAAAAAAATTGAAGCCAGAAACTTCGAGATTCGTAAAAATGTGCTGGAATACGATGATGTCATCAATAAACAGCGTCAAATCATCTATGAGCAACGCAAGCAAGTGCTGGAAGGTCAAGATGTTCAGCAGAATATCATGGATATGCTGGAAACAGTCGTCGCCGAAAGTATTCCTCTGTACTGCCCGGCCGACCTTTACCCCGAAGAATGGGATATTGACGGTCTTGAGCGTCATTTTGAGAACCTCTTCTTGCCCAAGGGCACCAAGATTTTTGATCGTAAAACCGTCGAGGATTTAACCTTACAGAAGGTTAACGATATCCTGCTGTCAACCGGTATTAAAGTGTATGAAGCCAAAGAAAAATACTTTACCGATCAGGGCGCAAATATGCGCAACCTTGAGCGCTGGGCACTGTTAAAAGTGGTTGATGAAAAATGGATGGATCATATCGATATGATGGATCAGCTGAAAGAAGGTATCCGTCTTCGTGCCTATGGCCAACGCGACCCGATTGTGGAGTTTAGACGCGAAGGCTTTGACATGTTCGAAGAGATGATCGGAAGCATCCAACAAGACACCCTTCGGATGCTCTACTTTGGTCAACTGTCCAAACAACCCGCTGTTCGAGAAGCGCCCAAAGGCACAGCCAACTATGGCGACGGCGGCGCTAAAGGCCCGGCAAAATCGGGCAAAAAGGTCGGAAGAAACGATCCTTGCCCATGTGGCAGCGGAAAGAAATATAAAAACTGTCATGGAAAAGAGGCCTAGGGAAAAACCGTGCTATTAACCGACGAATATATCAAACAATTAAGCGATATACAAAAAACCATCGACGAAACCAAAACCGCGCTGAATTTGGAGCAATTAAACCAAACCTTGGCCGATTATAAGGCCGAGATGGAGGCGCCGGGTTTTTGGGAAAACGTGTCCTACGCCAATAAAGTCAACCAAAAAATCAAGCCGATTGAGGACAAAATCAAATCGATGGCGAGTCTTTCCGCCAAGGCGGACGATGCGGCAGTGCTGATTGATTTGGCGAAGGAAGAAAACGACGAAAGCCTAGCCGAAGAGATTGAATCCGAGTTAAAAGCACTGGCCACAATCGCCGAAGAAACCAAGCTTAAAGCGCTACTAAAAGGCGATTATGACGCCAACTCGGCCATTCTTTCCTTACACGCTGGTGCAGGCGGCACCGAAGCGCAGGATTGGGTCGCCATGTTGCACCGCATGTATACGCGCTATAGCGAGAGAAAAGGTTATTCAATCAAAACGCTGGATATTTTGGTCGGAGATGAAGCGGGCATCAAAAGCGTCACTTTTTTGGTTGAGGGTCTAAACGCATATGGCTACTTAAAGGCCGAAAAAGGTGTACACCGTTTGGTGCGTATCTCCCCTTTCGATTCCTCATCACGGCGTCATACATCGTTTGCGTCTTTGGACGTCATGCCGGAAATATTGGACGACGATGATGATATCGTCATCAACCCCGATGAATTACGCATAGATACCTATCGCTCCTCGGGTGCGGGCGGTCAGCACGTCAACAAAACCGACTCGGCCGTACGCCTAACGCATTTGCCCACCGGCATCGTCACCTCCTGTCAGAGCGAACGCAGTCAGACACAAAACAAAGAAACAGCGATGAAGATGATGAAAGCCCGTCTTGCGGAAAAACGCGAGGAAGAAAAAATGGCCGAAATCAATCAGCTGAAAGGCGATATGAAAAAAATCGAGTGGGGCAGTCAGATTCGCTCCTACGTTTTCCAGCCATACACCTTGGTCAAAGACCATAGAACCAATGCCGAAAACGGCAATATCACGGCGGTGATGGATGGCGATATTGATTTATTTATCAACACCTACTTGGCCAAAAGCTAAGCGAACAAAATAACACTTATAAGAGCCGATACAACCATATCGGTTTTTTGTTTGCCTTTCTAACCATTTTTGCCAGCATAATTACATGTAAACCTAATTTTACCAAAACATTTATTCGCTTTTTTTGCTCCTTTTATCCACAGGTTTTTCCCCTTTTATCCACAATATGTTCATGAACCGCATAGAATCGCTTGTTTCCGCGCTTTTTTTGTCCACAATTCATCAGAAGCCGCTTTTTATCCACAGGCCGTATGCCAAAAAAATTTGCATTTTGTCTTTTTCGGGCGTCAACATTTAATCATAAATATGATATACTTTATAAGTAAGGGAGGTAATGCGTTTGCGTATCCAAAAAGCATTAAAATATCTGGCGACTATCCTTGTTTTTGCGGGCATTTACTGCATCTTACGCGAGCAAATCAGCTGGATTATTTTTTTAAGCGGATGTGGCGTTGCTGTGGCTGCCCTTTGGCTCACCGATCGCTTTTTAATTCGAGACACATATATCCATCAGTTTACCCTTAAGCCTTTTCGTTTTATCGGCTATTTTTTATTTCTATTGATTAAAATCCTAAAAAACGGTATCCATGCCGCCAGATTAACTTTGTTTGGCGCTTCGGACTATACCTTTTTTTCTTTTTCTACCGACCTGACAGATGACTTTAAATTAAACCTTCTGGCCAACTCGATTACCCTAACCCCCGGCACCGTGACCGTGGATCGGGACAGCCAAAAGCTATTGATTGTACAATTAATCCGCCAAAATGAGGAGGCGGATTTAACCGATATTGAGCAGTTTGAAAAACTGCTTAAAAAAATGTAGGAGCGAAATTTAATGGGTTATGCAATCACCGTACTCGGTGCGCTTGGCATTTTTGCCATCATTCGAATGCTGCTCGGGCCCACCATCTGGGATCGACTATTAACGTTCAATCAGTTGTCATCCAAAGTGGTGGTCGCTATCGTGTTTTTTGGTATTCTTTCCAATCAAGCATTCATACTGGATATCGCCATCGTATACACCCTGTTTTCGTTTATCAGCAGTGTATTCATCGCCCGTTTTGTGCGAGACCGCGGCGAGATATAGCCAGATAAGGAGCAATTATGACAAAAGAAATTATCGCAGGGGGTTTGATTGTTTTAGGACTGCTTTCCACAGCCGTCGGCGTTTTTGGCTTGTTTAAATTTAAGGCGTTCTATATGCGTCTTCTGGTCAGCGCCAATGTGGACACGGTGGGCATGCTTCTGATGCTGTCGGGTGCATGCGTGATGGCCCCCAACACCGCTTTTTTGCTAAAGATTATTTTAATTATGGTGCTTTCACTCATCACAACCCCCTTAAGCAACCATGCAACCGCCCGCTCGGCCTATACCAGCGGCTATAGGACAAAATCATGAAGACCATTGATATTGCCGAAGTTATTCTGCTCGTTTCACTGATCGTGCTGGCTATCGTCACCGTGGAAGCCAAAAAGCTGCGACGCGCGGTTATCTATATGGGTGCATTTTCGTTGCTCTCTTCTTTTGTATACCTGCTCTATAATGCGCCGGATGTGGCAATTGCCGAAGCGTTTATCGGCTGTACCATCTCGGTCGTGCTGCTTTTAACTGCACTAAAAAAGTACAGAATCATCACCATCTATTATGCAGTGATCGAAGGGGACATCCCCGATGCTTCCGAGCAATACTGCGAAACACTCATTGGCGACTTGGAGAACTTCCTGTCCAGCCACGACTTTGAGCCCCAAATGATCAAGACCGATCTTTACGACACCTCGCTGCACGAAAACGAGGCTTTTGATCTTCTCATTGTCAATTCAGGAAGCTCGGTCAGTATCTATTCCTCCAAGGGAAATTATCACACCAAGATGATCAGCCACTATTTATATAATTATCCCAAGGAAGAATCCTACAAAATGGAGTTTATCTCGCTGAAGGAGACGGTGGATTATGAAACCTGATTATACCGGAAAAGCCGCCGGTCGGCGCAGAACCGTGATTATGATTATCTGTTTTGTGATGGGCTTTTGTCTTTTGGCGGCCTTTGTTCTACTCGGCAACAGCGGATATACCGGCAGTGGCGACGCCAAGGCTTATATTTTAGGTCACCACACCGCAGATACCGGCGCAGAAAACGCGGTGACCGCCGTATACTTAAACTATCGATTATGGGATACCTTGTTCGAATCCATGCTTCTGCTGGTTTCGGCTTTGGCCGTTATCTCATTTTCTTGGAGCTATGACCATGAAGAATGAATCTGAAATTATCACGCAAGTGACCAAAATGCTGATTCCGTTTATCTGGATTTTTGGCATCTATATTGTGCTGGGTGGCGCGGACAGCGTAGGCGGAGGCTTCCAAGGCGGTGCGGTGCTTTCCTCGGTGTTTATGCTGCGCTACATCATCCATCCGGAGCGCGGTATTCGAGCACAGCTTTTGCAATCCACCGAAAAAATCTTCATGATTGGCATCCTGCTTTTGGCGCTGTTCTTTTTGGCGCGCAGTATGCATATGGGCGAGGCGTATGGCGAAGTGTGGATGGTGCTCCTCAACAGCATTATCGCCGTCAAGGTCATGAGCGGCCTTTCCATCATCTTCTTTAGATACGTATTTTACGAAAGCAAGGAGCTATAACATGCTAAGCGACTACAGCATCGGCGAAATCACCGCCATCATTATCTTCTTTATCGGCATCTATGGCATCATCGCTCGTCGGAATATCGTCAAAACCGTCATCTCCTTTGGGGTGATGGAGACCGGCGTTATTTTGTTCTTTATTGCGGGCGGATTCGGTAGTGAAAAAGCCCCCATTCTTTTGGATACCACCGACATCGCCACCGTGGCGGACCCGATCCCGCAAGCTTTGATGATTACCGCCATTGTGATCGGCATTGGGGTCACGGCGGTCGCTTTGACCATGTTTATCAATCTGTATCATAAATTTGGTACCACCAACTGGGAAAAAGCCAGGGAGGCACGCGATAAATGAGTTTTCTTTTGTATGTTCTAGTTATTTTCCCCATATTGGTTGGCATCATTGCCTATTTTTTGCCCAGCCGCGCGCGGGCCATTACGGTGATGATCGGCAGTGCTTTGACTTTTGCGCTCAGCGTCTATTGCTTTTTGTTGGCACGGGAAGAAACACTGGTCGCTTTTTTGGGTGGCTGGTCCCCTCCGGTTGGCATCTTGCTCAACGGGGACACGGTGGCGTGCGTTTTTGCTATGCTGACAGCCTTTTTGTTTTTAAACTTTACTATCTACAACACCCGAAAAGCCTATCTTGGTAAAACCTTTTTTATGCTGTTTTTAACTTTGCAAGGCTTGTTGACCGGCATCTTTTTTGCCGACGATCTTTTTTCCATCTTCGTTTTGGTTGAGGTTTCCACCATGGTGGTCTCCCTTTTGATTATGTTCAAAAGAGACAGCCGCTCGATGTATGATGGCATGATCTATCTGCTCATCAATACGTTTTCCATGACCCTCTTCCTGTTCGGTTTGGCCCTGCTCTATCGTCAGCTTGGCACCTTTTCGCTTTCGTATATCACCCAAATCATCGGGGATGTAAAAAATACAAAAGCCCTCTATCTGCCTTTTGCTCTGATGATGACCTCGGCCTGCCTAAAAGCGGCCATCATGCCGCTGTTTTCTTGGTTGCCAAAAGCACACGGCACGCCTTCCGCGCCTTCGGTGGTCAGCGCTGTGCTTTCCGGGCTCTACGTAAAAGGCGGCATCTATCTATTTTTTCGATTAAAACAAGCTTTCTATGTTATCGATGCCCATCCGTTTTTTCTTGTCTGTGGCATCATCACCGCCATCGTCGGTTTTGTCTTTGCCATTTCTCAGCATGATATCAAGATGATTCTTTCCTACTCCACGGTTTCACAGCTTGGGCTTATTATGCTGGCCTTTAATTTGCCGGGTGCACTGGGTACATGGTCCGGCCTTTACCATATCCTAAACCATGCCCTGTTTAAATCTCTGCTCTTCCTTTGCGCCGGACTGATTGTGGAAGCGTATGAAACGCGAGATATCAATAAAATATCCGGCGTATTCAAGCGCATGCCCGTTGTGGGGGCGGCTTGCGTTGCGGCATTGCTTGGCATCACCGGAGCGCCTTTATTCAACGGGTTCATTTCCAAATATCTGATTTCGAGCGCCTCAAAAGTCTACCATCTTGAAGCTTTAATGATTTTTATCAATCTGGGTACCGTGCTGACGTTTGTTAAGTTTGCCCGTATTTTCAAGCCCAACAAATCGGTAACGCGCATCGCCGTTCCTATCAATCGGCAGATTGTGCTAATCGTATTAGGTTTGGCCTGCCTCGTCGGTGGGGTGGCAGCGCCCTTCATCATGGGTTTATTCTTTGGACAAACCGTTCATATCTCATTGACCAGTTATATTTCAAAATCCCTGCTGTTCGGCGCCACGCTTCTGGTTGCATTTCTCATCTATCGGTCTGGCGTTACGCAAACCAAAGCGTTTTCCGCCATTCGCGCTTTAGATCTCGGCTTCAACGAAATTGCGCTGACAATACCCGCTTTCTTTGTGGTTCTGCTCAGTTACCTCGTTTTTCTCTAACCAACTCATTACTTTTTTTATCGAAAGCCTCTTGACAATTATATATAACGCATGTTATATATAATGTGTTGTATAACACGTGTTATTTAAAAAAGAGGAGGCTGTTCTTATGACTGATATCAAAGTAATTTCATTTGGATTTGTCAATGCATTTGTCATCAATTCAAGCATTCTTGTGGATACCGGGACAAAAGGTTGCAGCAAGAGGATTCTATCCAAACTCAAAGAATTTAATATCAACCCATCCGACATCAAGCTCATTGTTTTGACGCATGGACACGATGACCATATTGGTAGCGTATCGCAGGTTGCGGCCGCCACCGGTGCAAAAGTGCTCATCAGCAAACTTGAATATGAGCAGGTTAAGCACGGATTGGCGGATGAAATCAAGCCACAGTCCGCATTGATGAAGTTTTTCTATGCTTTGAAAAAAAACAAAAGTGTGGTTAATACAAACCCAAACTTTGAGGCTGATATCATCATAGACGAAACATTTGATCTAAAACCATATGGTGCTCAAGGCGAAATAGTATTAACGCCCGGTCACTCAAAAGGCAGTATCTCCGTCCTGCTCGGAGAATGCGCAATCATCGGCGATAACCTCATGGCCTTTTCCTCAAAGCCAAAGCGACCGTTTATTGCCTATGATATTGCGCTGATAAAAGCCAGCCTCAATGATTTAATCAAAAGAGGGGCTAAAAAGTTCTACCTATCGCATGGTGCGGTTTATGATTTAGACCCAATCGAAGAAGCTTTGCTTAACTTGTAAGTTAAAGCCAGCGTACGCATCACTTTTGAAGAGCAACATGTACCAATCAAGGAGTTTAAAATGTCACCAAAAGTTAAAATCACCAAAGCGCAGATTATCCAAGCCGCATTTGATATTGCGGAAAATGAAGGTCTTGCGCAGATTACGGTTCGCAAAGTTGCGGCGGCCCTGAATTGCTCGGTTGCCCCCATCTATGTCAATTTTGAAAATGCTGAGGACCTGGTATCCGATGTGATTAAAAAGGCGATGGACATCAATATGGAATACGTATCCAGGCCATATACCGACCAACCCTTCCTCAATATGGGTATTGGCAGCATTATGCTGGCCTATGAGCATAAAAAACTATATCGGGATATCGTGGCGTTGAATAATGCGCATGATGAAACTGATGCTGAAGCGCATCGCATTATGATCGATATCATGAAGTCGGATAAAAAGCTGGAAGGCTTTTCGGATCCACAAATCATGCAGATCTTATTTACCTTACAGGTCTTCACCGCTGGACTCTGTGCCTATGCTTCGGCCGAGAGCATGCCCGAGGGCATCACGCTGAAGCTGCTACTCAAACTTTTGGAGGATACCGGAAACGATGTGATTGAGGGAACAAGAAAGAGAGCGGAAAAATGAAAATAACAATCATCAACGGTGCGCCCACCGATGAGTGGGTAGCATTTGAGCAAGCAATAGACAACTTAAAAGAAGATTTAAGTAGCAAACACGAAGTGGAAATATTCACTGTGCGTGATATGAATATCAAATATTGTATCGGCTGTTTTGGATGCTGGGTAAAAACGCCGGGGCGCTGTATGCTAAAAGACGATATGGAAACCATTTTAAAATCCATCGTGAAAACCGATGTGCAGTTGTTCCTATCTCCAGCCATTGCGGGATATATTTCATCCGACGCCAAAAAGGTGATGGAGCGAGAAATCCCCACGCTTTTACCCTATCTTCGCTGTTTTGACGCGGAGCTGCATCACCCATTACGCTACGAAAAAGCACCCGATTTGGGGGTCATCCTGATGGATGATGGCCAATTGGACGACGAGACCCGGGCGATTACGTTTGATACATTTGATCGTTTGGTCCATAACTTCCACTGCAAACGTTTGATTAAAGCGACGGCCACAGCGGAAAACATTGCGGAGGTGATTAAAAATGAAACTCGGGCTCATTAACGCTTCTCCCAGAGGCAAAAACAGCAATAGTGCGCATATACTAAACTGGCTGACACGCGACATAAACGAGACCATCGAAAAAACGCTTGTCTATGCCGTCAAGGCGGAAAATCAGGCGCAGGCCATCGAATCCATCAAGGCTTGCGACTACTATGTCGTCATCTTTCCGCTATATGCCGATTCCATGCCCGGCATCGCCAAAGCATTCTTCGAGAAGATGATGCTTAAAAAAGAAAGTTTTACGGGCAAGCCCGTTCTCTTTATCATCCATTCCGGCTTCCCCGAAGCAGTTCAGTCCCGCATGGCCGAGCGCTATGTACGCCACTTTGCGCGCCTTTTAAATATGCAGACCATGGGCTGTATCATCATCGGCAACTCCGAGGGCATCCGCATGCATCCCAAGCAGGCTTCCTCCAAGCGAGCCGAAGCAATAGCCCATATCGGCAGAACTATCCCCGAAAAGCGAACACTGACCGAAGCGGAAAGCACGTTGCCCGGTCAGCTTGAAAAAATGCCGAAACCCATGATAACACTGTTTAAAATCCTTGCACCGCTGATGGATAGCGGTTGGCATA
>JBFLKV010000283.1:0-5605 GCA_040883365.1 Eubacteriales bacterium | reverse complement strand
TTCTCGATGGCGCTTTTTCCACCGCATCAGCGATAACTTGCGCCGATGGGTTCATGGTTTGTCCGCCTTCGATTACTTCATCCACCATAAAGTCTTTAAATATATCCACCATGCCCTGTCCGGATGCAACCGCGACCATAGCGATGGGTTTTTCTGCTTTTTTCTCGTGCTGTTCAACAAACTCCTTATGCGCTTTCACTTCACGGTGCTGCTCACGCATATTGTCGATTTTAAGTTGACTGAGTTCACCCAGCTTGGCACCCATTTCCAGCGCCTGTCCCGGATGATCGGTATGCACATGGACTTTGATCAAGTTTAAGTCGCCGACCACCACCTGTGAATCGCCGAGTCCCAAAAGTTCCTGTTTAAACTGATCCACGTCCTTTTGCAAGACCGTTTTTGGTATATGTTTGATGAAAAACTCGGTGCAATAACCAAAAGTGATATCGTCTTCACCTTCGATCAAATTCCGCTCTGCCGATTTTTCCACGACTTCTACGATGATTTCGTCAATCTTCTCGCCGTTCAGCACAGCGATAAACCCACGATAGATGACCAAGAGACCTTCGCCGCCCGCATCCACCACACCGGCTTCTTTTAGCACAGGCAACATGTCCGGTGTTTTCTCCAGCATCACTTCGCCGGCTTTCAGCATACGTCCCAGCATGCCATAAACATCTGCATTTTCTTCTAAGGCCAGTTTGGCCTCATCAGCGATGGCCGTGGCCACCGTCAAAATCGTGCCTTCCTTAGGTTTCATGACGGCTTTATATGCCGCCGTTACGCCTTCTTCGGCTGCCGCAGCCAAATGCTCGGGTTGAAGCTCTGCGATATCACCCGCAAGACCTTTGGCAAACCCTCTAAAAATCTGAGACAAAATAACGCCCGAGTTGCCTCTCGCTCCTTTAAGTGCACCCATGGACACCGCATCAGCGACTTCGCTGACCGTATTGTCGTCCGCGCCCTTCATCTCCGCAATAGCCGAGACCATGGTCATGGACATATTGGTGCCAGTGTCACCATCCGGAACCGGAAACACATTTAGGTTGTTTAAGGTCTCCTTGTTTTTTTCTAACAGGGAAACCGCCCCAATCATCATCTCTTTGAAGACGGTTCCAGTAATTTTTTTATATTTCACTTTTCCCCTACTCCTCTAAATTCTAATCCCGTCGACAATGACGTTGACGTCCGTGACTGTAAGTCCCGTCGCCTTTTCAACATTGTACTTAACGGTATCTATGACGTTTTTAGCTACTGCCGCAATCGAAACGCCATACTCAACAATGACATATAAATCAATCTTGATATTTTTATCATTATCCGTGGTGATGCGAACGCCTTTTTTCAGGTTCTCGCCTTTCACCAATTCAATAATGCCATCAACCGCCCGTTTGGAGGACATGCCAACAACACCATAGCACTCCATCGCACACAGGCCGGAAAGATCGGATAAGTATTCGTCGGAATAGTACAGCTTCCCAAGGGAATTGTTTATACCTACACCCATAAAACGCTCCTTTATAATCTTTAACTTCCTTGCTACCTTGTCATAGTATTTTAACCTAAAACCGTGCGAACTTCAATCAATTTAACCTTTTTTTCATGGTAAGTCAAGAGTATCCTGGTTCTCTCTTTTGTTGAAAAAACTATTTCTTGCATTGTTCAAAGCAAAATGATACAATAGCTGTCGGAGTTTTATTCCTTTATGAGGAGGTGAAATAGATGGCAAAATACTGCGAAATTTGCAATAAAGGCGTTATGTCAGGCAACAACGTCAGCCACTCTCACAAGAAGACAAAAAGAAAATGGGCACCCAATGTCAAACGCGTTACCGTGGTTGAAAACGGAAGTCCAAAGAAAAAATATGTTTGTACACGTTGCTTAAGATCCGGAAAGGTTCAACGGGCAGTATAGATGTGTTTTGGATCTGAAATAAGCAGCCCGCGACTGGTTGCTTTTTTTCTTTTCAATTAAAACAAGTCAGCAATTTCATCCAGCATCCTGGCCGCTACTTCCTGCTTGGATGCTTTTTTGAGTTCAATTTTTGAGCCGTCTTTTTTAAACAGCGTAATATGGTTCGTGTTGACGCCAAAACCTGCCCCCGGCTCTTTAATATCGTTAAGCGCAATGATATCCAGATTCTTTACCGCCAGCTTGGCTTTTGCGTTTTCTTCACAATCTTCGGTTTCGGCCGCAAAACCCACCAAAATTTTGTCTTTCTTATCTTTACCAAGTTTGCTCAAAATATCTTTTGTGCGGACGAGTTCCAGCATCATATCCCCTGCCTTTTTAATCTTATGATCAAATTGCACTTTTGGGGTATAGTCGGCCACAGCCGCCGCCATGATGACGATATCCGCTTTTTCCGCTTCCTTTTCAACTGCCCCCGCCATTTCTGCCGCCGAGACTACATTCACCACACGCACGCCTTTCGGTGCTTCTATTCCTACAGGTCCTGCCACCAGTGTCACGCTGGCGCCCCGTTTGGCCGCATTCTCGGCCAATGCAAAACCCATTTTCCCCGAAGACGGGTTGGATAGGTAGCGTACCGCATCCACATATTCCCGAGTTGGGCCTGCCGAAATCAGGATGCTTTTGCCTTTAAAATCAATATCCGGTGCCAACACCTTGGTTACAACGTCCAAAATCTCCTGCGGTTCTTTCATTCGTCCCGCACCAATATCACCACACGCCAAAAGGCCGCTGTCCGTATCCAACACACGAACACCGCGGTTTTTTAAAATTTCAATATTCGCTTGGGTGGCCGAATTTTCGAACATATGTGTGTTCATGGCCGGTGCGATAATCTTGGGACACGTTGCCGCCAAAAAGGTGGTGGTTAACATGTCGTCGGCTATGCCGCCCGCGAGCTTTGCAATAATGTTGGCTGTCGCCGGCGCCACGATATAAGCGTCCGCTTTTTCTGCCAACGAGATATGCTCGATCTCCCAAGGTGTCCCGCGCTCGAACACATCGGTGAGCACTGGGGAAGCCGCGAGAGATTCAAAAGTGAGCGGAGTAACAAAAGCCTTGGCATGCTCGGTCATACAAACCGTTACATCAGCGCCCATTTTTTTAAGGCCGCTGACCACATAGGCGCTCTTATAAGCCGCTATGCCACCGCTGACGCCAACGATGATGGTTTTGCCGCTTAGCATTGGTTAAACGCTTTCTTTTGAGGAAATATAGGTGATTTTGTCTTGATAGATTTCGTTAACCGCTTGCGTCACCGGATTGTTGTTCTCGGTCTCGACCAACGGAGAAGATCCGTCGATAATCTGACGCGCACGTTTGGACGCTTCAATAATCAGTGTATAGCGGTTTCCTGCTTTTTCAATGAGCTCAATAAGCTCGGGGTAAATCATCATAATATATTTTCTCCTTGTAGTAATCGACTGGATAATTCGATATTTCGTTTCACTGCACACTTCTCAGCGCTGATAATCGTCAGCATCTGTTTGGCGGCATTGTCAATCTTATCATTCTTTATAACATAATCATAATCATTCAGCAACTCAATTTCTTTTTTTGCAATCTCAAGCCGCCTTTTTGTCTGCTCTTCGGTTTCTGTTCCGCGCGCCACGAGACGCTGTTCTAGCACTGCCAAAGACGGTGGCAAAACAAACATCAATACCGCTTCGGGATAATGCGCATTCACCATCAGCGCACCTTGCACCTCGATTTCCAAAATTACATCTTTTCCTTGTTCCAACATATCAAAGACATAATCTTTGGGCGTGCCATATTGGTGGTTTAAGTAGGATGCGTGTTCCAAAAAACCACCGGCTTCAATCTTTTGGTTGAACTCAGCCTCGGTCAAGAAAAAGTAGGCTTGTCCGTCTATTTCGCCTTGTCTCGGTGCGCGTGTGGTGCAAGAGACCGAAACCTGTATATCAGGTGCCAGCTCCTTTAACCGTTTACATGTCACACCTTTGCCTGCCCCAGATGGGCCGGATACCACAATTAGAAGTCCTTTTTTCACCGGGCACTGTCCTCTTTATCCAAAAATCTTCCGCTGACCGTTTCGGGTTGCATGGCCGAAAGGATGATATGGTTGGAGTCCATAACGACCACCGCGCGCGTTTTCCTGCCATAGGTGGCATCAATCAAGCGACCTTCGTTGCGTGCTTCGGAAATCAACCGTTTAACCGGCGCAGATTCCGGATGGATGATGGCAATCAGTCTGGCAGACGAGACGATATTACCAAAACCAATGTTGACTAGCTTTTCTTTCATGCGGCCTCCTACTCAATATTCTGAATCTGTTCTCTTATTTTTTCAATCTCAGCTTTCGCAGCCAGAACGTGATTCGTAATCTCAATGTCTGATGACTTTGACCCAATCGTGTTAAATTCGCGGTTGAGCTCCTGTACCAAAAAGTCAAATTGGCGGCCCAAAGCCCCTTCTTTTTCTAAATCCGTTTCAAAGGAAGCGAAATGAGATTTTAGACGGACCACTTCTTCTGTAATGTTGCATTTGTCCGCAAAAAAAGCCACCTCGGTATTAAATCGGCTTTCATCCAGCTCGCTGGCTTCAATCAACTCCGAAAGTCTGGCTTGCAGTTTTTCCTTATATTCGGCCACCACCGTATCCTCTTTTGCCTCGATACGCTCAGTGAGCCCTTTTAGTGTTTGTAATCGTTTTGCGATATCCGCTTTCAGACTTTCGCCCTCTTTTTTGCGTGCCTGGGTCAGCATATCCAGTGCTTTGTTCAGCGCCGCTTTTAGCAAGGCTGAGAGTGCCTCCTCGTCTTCGCCCGCGTCCTGTACTTTCACAGTTTCAGGTAGTGAAAACACTTTAGCCATAGTGATATCATTGTCAATCCCCGTTTGGTCGTTGATGGTTTTTGCCGCCTCTAGATATCCTAGAATGACCGGCAGGTTGATGTCCACTTGCTTGGTGTCATTTCTGCTCGTTTGATAATTAAAAAAAACATCCACGCGTCCGCGTAAAAGCCGGGATTTGATGGTTTTTCGTGCCGTGTCTTCCAAAAAACTCAAGAGTCTTGGCATTCTCGGGTTGATGTCCAGATATCGATGATTGACCGTTTTAATCTCAACAGATAGCGTTCGACCATCTTCCTCTATTTCGGCTCTGCCGAATCCCGTCATGCTCTGCATAGTTTTCCCCCTCAACTTTGGTAAAATATGATCTTTAAAGTTAATTATAGCATACTATTGCTCATTTTTGACCATCTCGTCATAATATTTTTGTGCACCCGGATGTAGCGGTATGGCCATGCCATCCATCGCATTTTCGAAGAGCAAATCGTAGTTGATTTTGCTATCATTCTGTATCGCCGCAGCATTATCCCACAAGGCTTGCGTCAACTGATAGACCATTTCCTCATCCATATCCGCGTTGCATACCAATATCCACATGGTCGCCATTGCCGCCACGCTATCATCCATCCCTTGATACGTATTTGCTGGCATCAATGTCTGTCCATAATAAGGTGTCTCTTCGGTATCCCCCAGCACAGTATAGTCGATGGGCACCGATACAATATCCTCATTTTCAGAAATCTCTTCAAAGTCATAGTCCGGGTCGGTAGACGAAACAAACACCGCATCCAACGCGCCCGCTTTCAATGCCGCAATCGCCT
>JBFLKV010000058.1:0-4123 GCA_040883365.1 Eubacteriales bacterium | reverse complement strand
TTAACGCATTGGCTTCATCGGTGCCGATGTTTTTCGCCAGATGAACGAGGTCGATTTGGTCAAGCCGTGCCGGTTGTCCAAACTCGCGCGTATCCGACCGCGCTTCTGCGATGGTGTCGTAAGCATCCGCCTCAATCATATCGCCGGTGGAAGCCGCAAAAGCGTTAAACGCTTCGGGCACGGTGCCCGCAAACTCGGCTAGGTCGATGATAGAAAGTGTGGTTTGCTCGCGTGCAGAATTTTCGTAGCATTTTTCGGTAAAGTCGTCAATCAAAATCTGCCCCAATTTGGCCGTGCTGATCGAGGTGTTGTCCGAAAGTGCATTGACCCAGCCGGTGTAGTACCAGCCGATGCCCGGCTCGGTTTCTTCGGATGCAATCATATAGTCGGCGTGTTGTTCCAGCATAACGGCCGTTTCGTAGGTGGCCATCAAACAAGCATCAAAGCCGATCAAGTCAAAATCAACATTCGCTTTTGTCAGCGCCGAATGGATTTCGTCCAGTGTCATCGTGTCGTTGGGTGCATATTCGTCATGCCCATAGCCTGCCGCCGAACCGCCGCCATGATCCCACATTACCAGCATATAGCGGTTGGCCGGGAAATTTGTCTTACAGTAAGTGATAAAGTCGGTTAAGGTATTTGGGTCGGTCATCGTTCTGATGCCCAAATTGTCCTGCAACAGTTTAAGACCGCCATTGACGCACTGATAGCGTTGGTTGGTATCCGCACTAATGACACTGTTCTGCCATTTGGTTGCGCCGCCGGTCTCCACGATGATGTTGACGTTATCCGCAATATCGGCGTTTAGAATCTCTTGCAAGTCGCGTGTCGCCATACCGCCGCTGCTCTCAAGGTCCGAACCCAGCATATAGATCATCACGGTGACGGTATCCTGTCCGCCGCCAAGGATGGTGGTGCGCTTGCCTCTGGCCAAATTGGAAACCGAGGTATCCAGCGAATCATAATTGGTATTGCTAACCCCCGAACCAGATGACGCGTAGGTGCTGTCTGAGGTATAGTTACTATCAAATGAATCCGTCAAGCCGGAAAGCAAACCGGGACTGTTGCCGCCGCTACCCATGCAGGAACGCAAGATGAGGAATCCCACAAGAATAATGATGCCCCAAATGATAATTTTTTTAAGATTTAGGCCGCCTGATGGGTTCTTGCCGGAGGATGAGGATGAACCAAACAAACCACCCAGCCCGCTTCCGGAATAGTTGCCCGAAGAACCGCCGCTCGATGAAGAAGAGGAGCCGGACTTTTCGCGTCCGCTATACTTGGCGCTGGTTCCGGCCGGTCGTTTGGCGCCCGCTTTTTCTCGTCTGGAAGCATTGCCGCCGCCGGACGTGACGTGCTTTTCCCTGCCTTTATTTTTAATATTTCTGTCCATAAATATACGTTTATTCTCCTTAAAGTTTTTCAAAAAAAATACATCAATGCATTATAACATGCAATTGATGGTTTTTTAAGCTTGAAATCCTTTTCTGAAAGGTGGGCAGAGGGCTAATAGTAAGAGAGTGATTGAAGATAGCTGATCAAAAGTGCGCCGAGCTTTTCGGCACCCTTTCCGTTAAGGTGGTCAGAATCCGCAAACAAAGAATCATCAAAAATAATGTCTTCAGATAAATTATAATCGATATATGGGATATCGTATGCCGCAGATATTTCGTTCATCTCTTGGGTGAAAAGCGAATAATTGTCGGCCAAACTCAAGGAGTATTTCGGGAACGGCGTGGTGACCAAAACAAGGTTGATGTCGTTCTTTTCGCATACGTCAATGATTTTTGCGAGGTATGCCATTTGCACTTTGGAAGCCCCCTGATAATCGTACCCATGGAGTAGGTTGCTGTGCACCAGATAATCCTCGCTAACCTCAGCCTCGCTGTAAACAAAACCTTTTCCTTTGTAATAGTCGGAACTGGGTGTTTTATCGCTTTTAGTCACGTTGGTTAACCAGGTGATTAAGTGTTTACGATAGCGAAGAATCTTAAAGCTATAAATCGCCTTGTCTTTGAACGTGAATACATCTTTCCAAAAAGTGTCTTTTACGTTAGACGGGCGCATATAGTCGTATGAATAGAGGTTCTGATTGATATAATGATCATTTTTTAGCGTGACAAAGTTGACTTCCAGAACAACGGTACTCGGTGAATGGTGTAGCAAAATATCTTCAAGAATATAGTAAGACGTATCCAACATCTGAGCCGAAGAGCCCATATTGAAAGCGCGGGTGTTTAAAGCCTTTTCAAACTGTTCAGCGTCGAATGAGCGGTAAGCGTGCGAAGAGCCAATAAACACGAGATCGATAGAATCCTCTGGAAGCGTATTATACTCGGCATAACGCTGATAAGGATAAAAATCGGTTGATTTAATATTTTGATTATACATGGCCTCCAGCATTTTGCCAAAACCAAAAGCGAGCAGAGCAAACAAAGCGACAAACAGCAGAGCCTGTCGTAGGTGTTTCGTTTTAGAATTGGAAGTAAACAAATTTAATCGCATTATCGAACACTCCAAAAAGAATAATTGAAAAAACCAGAGCGAGCCCAAGCGCCCATTTTAAAACGGTTGGGGTTTTTGAGTCATGAGAGAACAATGGAACTTTTCTCTCGGTCATCTCAACAACCCATAAAACAAACACGGAAATCATGGCAAAAACGAACTCTACTCGGCCTAAACCCATCGAACCCATCGCGGTTTTTAGTGCAGATACGGTCAGCATATCCGGCGTGATTGAGACAATGCCTTTTAGAATATAGTGGGCTTTTGTGACGGTCCTAGAACGAAATAATATAAAGCCAAAGGCAAACATCAAGGTGGTGTAGCTTACTTGAAATAGTTTAAGCAAAAAAGGCGCACGATCGAGTTTGAGCCATTCTGAAATCCTTGCTCGAATATTCTGTGTGGCTCGTTCCAACCCGATGACAAGACCCTGCAAGGCACCCCACAGGACAAAACCCCAGTCGGCACCGTGCCACAGGCCACTGACTACAAAAGTGATAAACAGATTGAGATAGGTGCGAAAAGTTCCTTTTCGATTACCACCAAGCGGGATGTAAAGATAGTCTTTAAACCAGGACGACAACGAAATATGCCAGCGCCGCCAGAACTCGGTGACGGATTTAGAAAAGAGCGGCCGTTTGAAGTTTTCCATCAAGTTAAAGCCCATCACCTTGGCTGAGCCGATAGCGATATCCGAGTAGCCGCTAAAATCACAATAAAGCTGGATGGGGAACAGAAGCGCAACGGCAATAAAAGAGATGCCGTTGAATTGACCTGGGTTGGCATATACCGTGTCCACCAGTGTGGCCAAGCGGTCCGCGATGACGATTTTTTTGAAGAACCCCCAAGCCATTCTTTTTAGACCATCGCTCATATTTTCAAAATCAAATGTGTGTTTTTGATAAAACTGTGGCAACAGTCGGTCACTGCGCTCGATAGGCCCTGCGACCAGT
Source organism: Eubacteriales bacterium (assembly GCA_040883365.1). Lineage (GTDB taxonomy): Bacteria > Bacillota > Clostridia > Christensenellales > CALMFG01 > CALMFG01. The sequence continues at coordinate 665 of JBFLKV010000058.1, read as the reverse complement.
TGCGGGAAAAAGCTGACGTACAGGGCAAAAATGCCAAAATGCGTTTCGGGCTCGCGTTTGCCGCGGTAAACATCGATGGTATAACTTAAGGTTTGAAAAGTATAAAAGGAGATACCCATGGGCAGCAAAAGATTGAACTGCGGCACGTTGTATGGAATATTCAATTGACTAAACAGAGCAAAAAAGGCGCCGTTGAAAAAGTTGAAATATTTAAAAATAAAGAGCAAACCGAGATTGGTGAAAAGGGAAATCAACAAGAAGACCTTGCGCTTCCTTTTATCGGTCTGTTTGGCCATCCAGATGCTGGCGAAATAGTCTACAACGGTTGAGAATATAATAAGCAGAATATAGCCGGGTTTCCAAGCCATATAAAAATAATAGGAAGCGGCTAATAAAAGCACCCAACGATACTTATGGGGTAAAATAAAATATAAAAGGGCCACAATAGGGAAAAAGATAAGAAATTCAAAAGAATTAAAAAGCATAAAGGGCCTCATAAGGACAAATTTTTAAAACAAAAAGTATATCTACCCGATATACTTTTTTCATTATATGCGATTTAATGGGTCAATTCAAGACAGATTATCGACGCGCTATTTTTCGGTTTTCATCAGGCTATAGGCCTTTTCTAGGGTGTGAATATTTCGGCTGGTCAGCGACGTGGT
>JBFLKV010000057.1:0-3306 GCA_040883365.1 Eubacteriales bacterium | reverse complement strand
CATTTGTTATCTTACTTTTCAAAGAACTCAAATATTAAACTATTCCACAGTGCGGTCGGGCTGGAAAAAGACCCATTCGTCAGTTTGGATATTCGCGCCGGCGATATCTATGCCCTGGCCCAACGCTCAGCGAACTTTTTTGTCAGCGGTCAGGATTATACTCAAAAGACCTTAACCGACTAGCTTAGGAATTTTCTTTCCTAATATTCTTTGTCTAAAAATGAATAAAAGCTGACACCTACAAAGTGGATGTCAGCCTTCATTGGCTTAATTCTAAATTTTCAAAAAGATAGTCGTCCAGTTTAGGCCAGTTTCTTTTTGGCCACATCGGCAACCTGTGCAAATGCTTCAGGATCGGTAATCGCCATCTCGGAAAGCATTTTACGGTTGATATCAACACCCGCCAATTTCAATCCATTGATCAGGCGTGAATAGCTAAGACCATTCAATCTTGCCGCTGCATTGATACGGATAATCCAAAGCTTTCTAAAATCACGTTTCTTAAGTCTTCTGCCAACATAAGCATAGCTCATCGAACGCATCACTGCCTGTGAAGCGGTCTTATATTGTTTTGATTTTGCGCCAAAATATCCTTTGGCAAGCTTCATTACTTTTCTTTTTTTCTTATTAGCATTAACTGCTCTTTTTACTCTAGCCATTTTTCCTTAACCTCCTTAAAAATTTTACGCTTACTTGTAGGGAATCAGAACGCGAACGTTCTTTTCTTCCTGCGGCGAAATATAGGAGCCCTTGCGGAGGTTTCTCTTCCTTTTGGCCGATTTGTGATTCAGAATATGGCTTTTATAAGCCTGTTTGCGCTTCACTTTACCCGATTTTGTCAAGGAAAATCGTTTCGCTGCGCCTCTGTGTGTCTTGATCTTTGGCATTTTAGATGCCCTCCTTGCCTAAAACTTATATTCTTAACTTTTTGGGGCTAAAATCATATACATGTTTCTGCCTTCCATTTTAGCCTTCTTTTCAACAACCCCATACTCGCTAATCATCTCTTCAAATTTGTCCATCACATGCCGTCCGTTTTCAGTATGTGCCATTTGTCTGCCCTTAAAGCGGATAGAGACTTTCACTTTGTCGCCGGCGGCTAAGAACTTATTGACGTTCTTCGCTTTAACCTGCATATCGTGGACATCGATGGTGGCCGAAAGCCGCATTTCCTTCAAGGTGATGACCTTTTGGTTTTTCTTGGCTTCTTTTGCCTTTTTGGCCTGTTCAAAACGGAACTTGCCATAGTCCATAATCTTGCAAACCGGTGGCCTAGCATTCGGGCTCATCATGACCAGGTCTAGCCCTTCATCATTCGCCAGCGCTCTCGCCTCATTAATGGCCTTAATCCCAATCTGTTCTCCGTCTGAACCTATCAAGCGGACTTCTCTTGTTCTGATTTGTTCATTAATCAGCATATCGTTTGCGATGGGTAACACCTCCTGTGCTGTACCTTATTACATATCCCTCTGTTCGTCTTTACTAAACAAAAAACGACCAGCTTACAAAGAAGCTGCCCGTCAATTAAAAACCATTTAATATATTTCTTGGTCCTTTGCAACTCTGCCTAGCTAACTTCGCCGACAGGTGAGAAACGGGCGTTTCTGCTTCCAGCTCTCTTAATCTACCATAGCGGGGCGGTTCTGTCAAACCTTTTTTAAGCGTCATTCTTGCGCTTTATCCCGCGAAAATACTGATAATAATTGCATTTGATATTGCCATTATAAAGCTTGCGTTTTTTATCCGCCTGTTTGCCAAAAAACTTTTCAAAGCCCATATCCGCCGATATGATAAACGCTTTTAGGTAAGGATTATTCAAAATGCAATCCCCCATTTTACGATAAAGCCTCTCGGTCTCCTTTTTCTCGCCCATCCGCACCGCATAAGGCGGGTTGGTGACCAAAATTCCTTCGGGCTCTCCGTTCAACGCTTTTCTGATATCCGCTTTATAAATCTTAATATGATCAAAAACGCCGGCGGTTTTGGCATGTGTCTTTGCCAGTTCCAGCACCCTTTCGTCCACATCCGAAGCGAAAATAGGCACAACATCTTTGATTATGCCGGCTTTGGCTTCTTCTCTGATAATGGAGAAATCTAAATTCTCTAAAAACGGGAAAGCCTCAAACGCAAACTTACGTTGCAAACCCGGTGCGATATTCTTGGCTATCATCGCCGCTTCTATGGCGATTGTACCCGACCCACACATGGGGTCATAAAAAGACCCACCACGATAACGGGCAATGCTCAAAAGACCCGCAGCCAACGTTTCTCGCAGAGGGGCTTCGCCGTTCATTCGGCGGTAGCCTCGGCGGTTCAACCCAGCGCCGGACGTATTGAAGAGCACACTGACTCTGTCTTTTAGAATCGCGATATGCACCGGTAGCGTGTTTTCGGTCTCAGCAAAGATATCTTGCCTATACCGTGCCTTCAAGCTATCCACAATGGCCTTCTTAGCGATTTTCTGTACATCGCTGACACTGAACAAGGCCGAGCGTACCGAATCGCCAGTGACTGGAAATGCGTCGTCTTTGCCGATATAGTCCGGCCAGTTTATTTTTTTAACGCCTTGGTACAAAGCTTCAAAATCCGTCGCCTCAAATTCATCCAGCACCATATAGATGCGGTCCGCGCTTCTTAGCCAAAGATTAGCCTTGGCCAAATCCGCGCTACTGCCACTAAAATAGACCCGGGCGTCATACGCCGCGATATCCGAAAACCCCAAAGCTTCACATTCATGCTTAACCACCGCTTCCAAACCAAAGGAACAGGCGGCAAAAAATCGATATGTCAAATAATTCTCCTTATACTCTTACATATTTATGCGTACGCCATTGAAGCTGAGCGCAAATGTACACCCAAGATACTTCGCCGCACGTTCGCACATACGCATACGTTTTAAATAAATCTCCAAAAACTCGGTGATTGAAGATGTGCTGTCCATCGTATAATCAATCGCAATCACTTTGCTTTCCTTGTCCACCTTCATGGACGTTGTCTTGATCGAAAAATTAACGCGATCGTGTATATCATCCGGATTATATTTCTTAAGCCGAACCCGCGCTTTGTGCGCATCCACTTTATCCGCAATGATGAGTGCTGCCGAAAGGTCGCTCACCGTTTGTCCGGTTTCTTCTTCATGGTTACCAATGGCCGAACAGACGTCACAGACTTCTTCAACATCCATTCCCGCTTCACTTAAGACCGGAAATAGCAAAACCGATGACATCATGCCGTGGTGCTTTCGGTTGACCATGTTCCCAACGTCATGCACCCACCCGGCGATTTTCGCCAGTTCAACCCGTCGTT
>JBFLKV010000008.1:0-5514 GCA_040883365.1 Eubacteriales bacterium | reverse complement strand
TTTCTTCTTCTTCGGGTAATGCACAGAAGTCACAAGGGTCGGTACGGCCAGCGGCGAAAGCTTCTTCCAAAGTACCGTAACGCAGGTTTTCTTCTGTTGTACGGTTCAAAGTGAAGCAGTCGCGATCCAAGTGATAGGATTTACCGTATGTGGTCCAATACACCACGCCGTCATATTCGATGCCTTCTTCGGCCAACTGTTCTTTAACCGCCGCGGCTTTTGCTTCGGCCTCATCTGGGCTTGGCGGATTATAATCAATAGATGAACTAACAGTACCAAGGAATAGAAGGGTTAACACTGCCGCAATGATATTCCGAGTCTTCTTTGGTAAAGACTTTGCATTCAGAATAAATAGAATTGCAAAAGGAATGAAAGCTACAAGGGCCGCAATTACACCCATTTGATCCCATAGCATTTTAACAAACTTGGATTTTGAAGCACATGGTTTGATGCGGTTGGCGCGTTTCCAAAGTTGAGCACCAATGATGACTAGAATTGCATCTAACACTAATGCGCCAATGAGAAGACGGTAATCGTACTTTAATAGGTATATGGCACCGATTTCTGCACCGACGGCCAGTACCCAAAGGATAATCGCAACAAGACGTAAAGACTTTGCGCTACCTTTCGTTTCCTGCTTTGCTGGTGCCGCCTTTTTTTCTTTATTATCAGGCATTCTTTTTCCTCCAATTTTCATAAACAATATGTTTTTTATGCCTCATTATACCAGCGAATGCGGTTAAAGACAATAGTTTACCGGGTGATTAAACATCATGGGAGTTTAAAACAATATGGAGGCCTAACAAAGGAAGGTTCTATGGGCGATGATTTTTATGAACAAGCAAATAAATTTGAAAAGCCAATAAAAACCAAGTATAATAGCCATTGTATACAACCTATGCGTCCGCATACGGTTTTTAAATTTTTCTAAGGGGTTAGGCAAAAATGAAAATTGCGATATTGGGGATTTATGCACTGGTTTTGGTGGCTATTTCGTTATATACAATGAAAAAGACCAAAACATTGGATGATTATTTTTTAGGCGGCAGAAAAATGGGGGCGTGGATTAGCGCTTTTGCCTATGGCACATCCTATTTTTCAGCGGTGATTTTTATCGGCTATGCCGGCAAACTCGGTTGGTCGTTTGGTCTTTCTGTGGTCTGGATTGGCATCGGCAATGCCATCATCGGCTCGCTTCTGGCTTGGCTGGTTTTGGGACGCAGAACGCGAAAACTCACGCATAAGCTGGATGTTTCCACCATGCCCGAATTCTTTGAATCACGCTATGGCAGTAAGGCGATGAAGATTCTGGCGGCAATTTTGATTTTTATATTTTTGGTGCCCTATTCCGCATCGGTATACCAAGGGCTTTCCTATTTATTTGAAGAAGTGTTTGGTATTCCGTTCATCTATTGTGTTATCGGGATGGCGGTGTTGACGGCGGGTTACTTGGTGGCGGGCGGCTATATGGCCACAGCGCTGTCCGATTTTATCCAAGGCATTATTATGCTGGCGGGTGTCGGGCTGGTCATTTTCTTTGTCATCAAAAACCCCAATGTGGGCGGATTGGCCGCAGGCTTTGAAAAGCTTTCGGCGATTGACCCCAAACTGACCGCGGCCGTGGGCCCTCCGGGATGGTGGCCGTTGCTTTCGCTGGTGATTTTGACCAGCTTAGGCTCTTGGGCTTTGCCGCAGATGGTGCATAAGTTTTATGCCATCAAAGATGAAAAAGCGATTATACGCGGTACAGTCATCTCCACAGCTTTTGCGCTGATTATCGCAGGCGGCGCATACTTTATCGGTGTTTTTGGTCGTTTGTTCTTGGTGGACGGTGTTCCGGTGGATCCGACAACCGGCGCGGCAAACTTCGATATGATTATGCCGCAGATGCTGGATACGGCTTTGGCGCATAGCAGTGTTTTAATTGGTATTATCGTGGTGCTGGTGCTGTCGGCCAGCATGTCCACGTTGTCTTCGCTGGTGCTGGTATCCTCTTCGGCCATCAGCATTGACCTGATTGGCGCGGTTAACCCAAAGGTCACAAAAGAAAAAACACAGGTCACGATGCGCTGGTTGTGTTTGGTTTTTGTTGTGCTATCCGTTGTGCTGGCACTCGGAAAATTCACCACCATTATCACGCTGATGTCCCTTTCTTGGGGTACTATATCGGGCGCCTTCCTTGGCCCATTCTTGTTTGGGCTGTATATGAAGCGCACCACAAAAATCGGTGCATGGGCAGGTCTTATCGTGGGTCTTGGTACAGCTTTGGTGCTTAACTTATTCTTCCCGGCGATTACCTCACCGATGGCAGGCACCTTTGCCATGGCGGCTTCTTTGGTGTTCACACCGCTGGTTAGCTTTATGACCAAGCCGATGCCTGAGGAAATGGTTAAGCAAGTAACATTGTAGACATTGGAAGGAAGAAATATGTTTTTTGATGAGAAAATTGAAACCGCCGATCGGGCGACCATAGAGAAACTGCAAACCGAGCGTTTGATAGATTGTGTGCATCGAGTTTACAACAATGTGCCCTTTTACAAAAAGCGCTTTGATGAAGCAGGCTTAAAACCTGAGGATATCAAGTCCTTAAGCGATTTAAGCAAAATCCCATTTACGGTCAAAGATGACCTTCGGGATAATTATCCGTTTGGTATGTTTGCCGTTCCAAAAGATCAGGTGGTGCGTGTGCACGCATCTTCGGGCACTACAGGCAAACCCACGGTGGTAGGCTACACCCAGAATGACTTGGATATGTGGGCCAATGTGGTGGCACGCCTATGTATGGCTGGCGGCGCAACCAAGAGCGATATCGCGCAGGTGGCGTTTGGCTATGGCTTGTTTACCGGGGCTTTTGGTTTGCATTATGCGCTGGAGCGTTTGGGCGCCATGGTAGTACCGGCAAGCTCGGGTAATACCGAAAAGCAGATTATGCTGATGAAGGATTTTGGCACAACCGTGCTGATTGCAACGCCGTCTTATGCGCTCTATATCTCGGAAGTTATGGCCAAAATGGGCCTTGATCCGAAAAAGGATTTGAATCTGAAATATGGGCTTTTTGGTGCCGAAGCAAGCACCGAGCAGATGCGTGCGCAGTTGGAAGAGCGGCTGAACATTACCGCCACCGAGAACTATGGGCTGTCCGAAATCATCGGTCCGGGCGTTTCGGGCGAATGTACGCATCAATGCGGCATGCATATAAATGAAGATCACTTTATTGTCGAGATTATTGACCCAGCGACCGGAGAAGTATTGCCGGACGGCGAACAAGGAGAAGTGGTCATTTCGGCAGTGACCAAAGAAGCGTTGCCCATCTTGCGTTACCGCACCAAGGATATCTCGCGATTGATACCCGACGTATGTTCCTGTGGTCGCACAAGCAAACGCATGGAGAAAATCACCGGACGCAGCGACGATATGCTGATTATTCGTGGTGTGAACGTGTTCCCGAGTCAGATTGAAACTGTGCTGTTAAGCTCGCAGGAAGTTGAACCGCATTACGAGATTATCGTATCGCGCGAAAACTGGCTGGATCAGCTGGAAGTGTTGGTGGAACTGGCGGACGCCAGCTTGCTGGATAACTTCGCCAAACTGGAAGGTTTACAAAATAAGATTAAACATGATTTGCGCACAGTGCTGTCTATTGACGCCAAAGTGACGCTGGTACATCCGGCGACGCTCAAGCGTTTCCAGGGCAAGGCACAACGTGTGACAGATTTAAGAGAATAAAAAGGGAGCTATAATTAAATATGCAGGAACTTTTATTAGGCAATGAAGCGGTTGCCAGAGGCGCATGGGAAGCGGGATGTACGGTGGCAGCCGCATACCCCGGCACACCCAGCACCGAAATAACAGAAAATATCGCAAAATATGATGACATCTATGCCGAATGGTCACCCAATGAAAAGGTGGCTTTGGAAGTCGGCATCGGCGCCAGCATCGCAGGCGCGCGGACTTTGGTCTGCATGAAACACGTGGGTCTCAATGTGGCGGCCGACCCGTTGTTTACCGTGGCGTATACTGGCGTTAATGGCGGCTTGGTTATTGTTGTGGCCGACGACCCAGGCATGCATTCGTCGCAAAACGAGCAGGATTCGCGCTACTATGCACGCGCGGCGCATATTCCTTGTTTGGAGCCTTCTTCATCTGAGGAAGCAAAAGACATGATAAAGATGGCATTTGAACTTTCGGAAAGCTATGACACCCCGGTGATGGTGCGTATGACCACACGGGTCAGCCACTCCAGAGGCTTGGTAGAAATGCAAGATCGCGTGGACGTGCCGCTGAAGGACTACGTCAAAGATGTTGCCAAAAATGTAATGATGCCGGGAATGGCACGCGGAAGACACAAGGTGGTGGAAGCGCGCGAGATTAAATTGGCTGAGGACTGCAATGCGCTGGACATCAACCAAGAGATTAAAAAAGATTCTAAGATCGGTGTGATTACATCCGGTCTGCCATATCAATATACGTTGCAGGCACTTCCTGATGCAAGTATTCTAAAGCTTGGGCTTGTTTATCCTTTGCCCATGAAAAAAATCAAGGCGTTTGCCAAAACGGTCGATCGATTGATTGTGATTGAAGAGTTGGAACCTTTGATTGAGCGTGATATCAAAGCGGCAGGGATTGCATGCGAAGGTAAGGAACTGTTCACTATCCAAGGCGAGTATTCGACCAATATGATTACAGATGCGATATTGGGCACTTCGCAAGGCGATATTGCGCCCGAAGCAGGGTTGCCGATTCGTCCGCCAATCATGTGCCCGGGATGTCCGCATCGCGGCGCATATTACATCATGAAAAAAATGAAGCTGACGGTGACCGGCGATATCGGTTGCTATACTCTGGGTGCATTGCCACCGCTGGCCAGCATGGACGCGTGCGTCTGCATGGGGGCTTCGATCGGCATGGCACACGGCATGGAAAAAGCCAGAGGCAAAGAATTTGCTGGCAAAACCGTAGCGATTATCGGCGATAGCACGTTTATGCATTCTGGGCTTACCGGCCTTGCCAATGTGGTTTATAATTCGGGCAACTCCACAGTGATTATTGTGGACAACCGCACCACCGGCATGACGGGCCATCAGAACAACCCAACCAACGGCCTTAGCATAAAAGGCGAACCCGCGCATGAGATTGATATCACTGCGGTGTGCCAAGCCTTAGGTGTTGGATATATTAAAACCATTGATCCGTTTGATCTAAAAGGCTTCCAAGCCGGTCTGAAAGAAGCGTTGGCCTTTGACGGCCCTTCGGTGATTATTTCCAAGCGCGAGTGCGCACTTTTGGATAAGAGCAAATGGGAAAAACCTTATTATGTTGAGGCTGATACCTGCATCGGATGCAAAACCTGTATCCGCTTAGGTTGCCCGGCACTGGTTAATGATGGGGAAAAAGTGAGAATAGATACCGCACTTTGCGTGGGCTGTGGGCTTTGTGCTTCGGTTTGCCCGACCAGTGCGATTAAAGCGGGGGATGAATAGATGGAACCAATTTCAATTTTGATTGTCGGTGTGG
>JBFLKV010000282.1:0-3841 GCA_040883365.1 Eubacteriales bacterium | reverse complement strand
CAACACCGCCGCCGTAGATAATTTCATTGATACCATATAGTCCAATCCAGTTGAACATAATCGAGGTGATGACCTCGTGAATGTTAAGATAGGCTTTGAAAAGACCGGGAATAGCACCCCATAATGCGCCAAATACGGAGGCGGCAATCAGGCAAGCCCACCACGGCCATCCAAGAACGATAGCGCACATCAGCGCACCATACATACCAAGTACGTATTGTCCGGCAACACCGATGTTAAAGAGGCCGGTTTTGAAGGCGAATCCGACAGAAAGGCCGGTCATAATCAGTGGTGCGGCGTTGGAAAGTTCTTTGCCAACCCCATAAGGAAAGTCAACAAATCCGCCACCCACAATATTGACAAACCCATCCGACCAAGCGTGCTGTGGGTCGATAATCAGAAGCGCGAGTAAACCGACGGCAAGCCCGATGGCGACAGAGAACAGCGCTGCTAAGATGGTGGAGATCAGGTTGCTGTTGTCTCCGATGCGTTTTGTGGTTTTCTTGGAATTTTTACGCATATGCTTTGTCTCCTTTCTCGTCGTTTCGTTTGGCTCCGGCCATATAGAGACCGAGTTCCTGAGTCGTCGTTTTCTTGGGGTCAAATTCTCCCACGATTTCGCCCTCGTACATGACAAGGATGCGATCCGACACACTCATAACCTCTTCAAGTTCTAAAGAGACAAGTAAAACAGCTTTTCCTGCGTCACGTTGGGCAACGAGTTGTTTGTGTATATATTCAATGGCGCCCACATCAAGACCACGGGTCGGCTGAACGGCAACAAGGAGTTTTGGATTCTTATCAATTTCGCGGGCCACGATGGCTTTCTGCTGATTGCCACCGGACATCGATCGTGTGACGGTGACACTGCCTTGTCCGGAACGCACATCGTATTGCTCGATGAGCTTGTCCGAATAGGCGCGAACAGCATCGAATTTGATAAAACCGTTCTTTTGGAATTCTGGCTCCCAGTATCGCTGAAGAACCATGTTTTCCTCTAGGGTATAATCTAGCACAAGTCCGTAACGATGACGGTCTTCCGGGATATGGCTCATACCGTCCTTACTTCGTTTTCGTATGCTGGCTTTTGAAATATCCTGACCGCAAAGCGAGATGCTTCCGCTGGTTAGCGGCTCAAGCCCGGCGAGCCCCCAAACGAGCTCGGTTTGACCGTTGCCGTCGATGCCCGCAACGCAGACAATTTCGCCAGCGCGAACATTGAAGTTGATGCCTTTGACGGCATTGTTTTTATGCAGTTTCGACGATATCGTTAAGTCCGATACTTCCAAAATGGTTTCGCCCAGTTTTTGTTTGTCTTTTTTGACCTCAAACTGGACATCGCGTCCGACCATCATGTGCGTTAATTCTTCTTTGGTCGTGTCTTTTACGTCCAGAGTGCCGATGCACTTACCTTTTCTAAGAACGGTAACGCGGTCCGCAACAGCCATGATTTCGTTTAGCTTATGGGTAATAAAGAGAATGCTTTTTCCTTCGTCCACCAGTCCGCGCATGATATTCATCAGCTCATCAATCTCTTGGGGGGTCAAAACCGCGGTGGGTTCATCAAAAATCAAAATCTCATTTTCGCGATATAACATCTTTAGGATTTCAGTACGCTGTTGCATGCCCACCGAAATGTCTTCGACAAGGGCATCCGGATTGACCATCAAACCATATTTTTCTGATAATGCAATCACCTTATCGCGGGCTTCTTTCTTTTTTAGAAAGCCAGCAGTGTTGGGCTCTACGCCAAGGATGATATTATCAAGAACGGAGAAGACATCAACCAACTTAAAGTGCTGATGCACCATGCCGATTTCTAGGTCGTTGGCATCATTTGGGTTGTTGATTTTTACAAATTCACCGTTTTTCTTAATATCACCTGCTTCGGGCTGATAAAGACCAAACAGCACACTCATCAGTGTGCTTTTACCGGCGCCGTTTTCGCCTAAGAGCGCGTGTACTTCACCGCGACGTAATTGGAGCGTAATGTCGTCGTTCGCTATGATTCCCGGAAATTCTTTACGTATACCCAGCATTTCAATGACATAATCCGACATTTTTTCACCTCTTGAATTGTAAATTGGGAAAAACAAATAGTAATTAATTATATCGTAATGCGGCATGATTTACAATTGTAAATCCCCCGAATAGGAGGAGATTAAAAGCGTAAATAAAAAAAGGGACGGGCAAAATGCCCATCCCTTGACTGTTTTAGTAATGCTTAGGAAATGTAGTTAACCGTTGTGAAATCACTAACTGCCGGAGTAGTAGTCGTGTCACTGGAGGGATCAACTGTGATGCTACCATCACGGATGCCTTCAACAACAGTGTTGTAATCGTCAACAGTGAAAGTTGCGAAGTTCCAAGAATCTGCACCAGTCGGAAGACCAACATAGTCGCCTTCTGCAAGGCCAAGGTTCGAGGAAACGCCACCGATCCAGTTGCCTTCAACAAACTCATTCAAGACGTCTTCAACAGAAGTCTGAAGTGATTTGTAAGCAGAAGTAACGAATGGGTTGTAGGCATAAGTACCGTCAGCAACGCCGTTAAGGCCCAAGTAGTTCTGGTCCACGTCAACGCCGATCACTTTGCCATCATAGTTTAGTGCAGCTTCTACAGCAGAAGTGTAGATACCGCCGCCGCAAGCGAAGACGATTTCTGTACCGTTGGAATACCAACCTTCCATTTTAGCTGTAATGCTTGCATCGCCGTAGAACTGGCCGCCATAGTAGTAATTGATATTAATATCAGTACCCATTTCAGCAGCAGCAGCGTCAGCGCCTTGAACATAGCCATAGCCATAACGAACAACAGCAGGAACAGCCATGCCGCCTAAGAAGCCAAGTTCGGTATAACCGTCTTTAACTGCAGCGTAACCAGCCAAGTAACCAGCTTGTTCTTCATGATAAACGATACTACGTACGTTTGCAGGAATAGCATCTGCATAGCTAACGATATCATATTCGGAAACGTCGATGCCGATGAAGTTGACGTCTGGGTATTCAGCAGCAGCCCATGCAAGCGCTTCGCCATAGAGATAACCGGTAACAACGATACAAGCCGCACCGTCTGATACTGCCTGACGGATGTTGGTTTGACGCTGTTCTGTTGAGTCTTCAGCAGGAACGAAGTACTCATACTCAATACCATAGGCTTCACATACTGAAACTACGCCAGCGTAGCTGTATTGGTTAAAGCTTTCGTCATCGATAGTTCCTACATCTGAACAGAAAGCGATGAGCGGTATATCTGATGCGGGCATCATGTCTTCAGCCTCGGTTTCGGTTGCGGGTTCAGCGTCTGTTTCTGTCTCTACAGCTTCGGTTGCAGGCTCGGTAGTATCCTTAGCACAAGCAGCTAGAGAGAAGACCATTGCTAAAACAAGAAGCAATACTAAAGTCTTTTTCATGTTGTGTAATCCTCCATTAATATATTGTTTTTATACAATAAAAACATAAACTAATTTTAGCATTATTAAACACAACATTCAAGGTACAGAGTCTTTAAGTATTCATTACGTTTTAGTTGTTATCGATTAAATGAGTGCTTTTTAAGCATATTGATGAAGCAAAAAGTAATGTAAAAAAAGTGGTGTGAAAGGATTGCGGATGCGCTTTGCACCATATCATTTCTCTTCGGCCAACAAACCTGCGCCGCTTAAAACAAAGTCACACTGTTCGGGTATGTTTAACTCATTAAAATAATGGTTTTCCATTGGAATCCACTCCTGAACAAAACGTTTTTGCATGCTGACTCCGTTGCGGAGCAAAATGCGCGACTTCTGTGATGCGAAGTCAAGCGAGAGGAAGACTGATACATCATAGTTACCGGAAAGTGT
>JBFLKV010000281.1:0-5801 GCA_040883365.1 Eubacteriales bacterium | reverse complement strand
GATCGATAGGTAGCAAAATCACAGAGCAACATGCAATCCTGCTCTGCTAAATCCGGCGTATCTGTATCCTGCGTAAGCCTTTCGGGCAGGTACAGATACTGCACCGTATATGTCCCTGAAATATCGCCGGGCAAAAAGATCATATCGGCCAATACGTCAAAAGCCAACTTAGCATCGTTTTCATCGGTCACGCTCAAAATCACAATCGCTTGCTGTGTGAGCGTGCTCAATAATGCCCTGCCTTCTGCAAAGCTTAAAGTCTGTTCCGCAAATTTTTGCTTTTTGTGCCGACAAACCTGCATATAGGCTTCGTTGATATACGCGCCGATTAGCTCGCCATATTCATCCAGCTCTGGCTGACCCGTGTCCTCACCCATTTGTGCCAACACCAATTTTTTCATATCCAAAAGCGTCATGTTCGTCCGCCTTTCCGCTTATACCAAGCCTGCGTTTTTCAGCACCGATACCACCGATTTGGGCAAAGCAACGGATACACCTTTTTTTATGACATAGTTATATCCGTTGATACAACACTCGACCGTGTCCGACTCGCCATCCACTTTGGGAATGATCACTTGCACTTTGTTTTCTTCTTTCAAAGCCTTGCCCGTGTTCTCGGCAATCGCATCAATCGCTTTGTCGTTTAAGCTTTCGGTTGTGTTCACCGTTTTTTTTGGTGCCGTTCTCTGCCTTTGTTTAGTCATTTTCAAGTTCTCCTTTGTGTTTTCTGATATTTGCCCCCATGCTAACCTGCCGCACTTTCAGGCTACTTTCGCCTTTGCCCCATCTTTTAGGCACACAAAAAAGCCGCTAGGCTCAATTGAACCCGGCGGCTTTACTATTTATTCTTTTCTATTCTGTTTTGCTGATGACCACTGCGGCTTCTTCGTTCCCCAGCCAGACGTTTTCAGGGTCAATCCCGCTTAAGTCTTCAAACAAAATATCCAGCGAGTATTCCCCATCTTTTAAACCTGCACAGTCCACATACAGTTTGATATCCTTTCGGGTCAGAGTGCGAAGCGCCAATTCCTCGTCCGTAATCACCACGCGGATGTTCTGTGGCACAACCGTTACATCAAACCCTTCTTCCACATTACGCGCAACCACTTCCACCGATTCGAAAATCTGAGTGATTTCGGCGGCCGCAATTTCCACATGAATCACAATGCTCTGCGCACCTTTGGTGATAATCACGCCATCAATGTCTTTGACATCTGTCTGTACCGAAAGATCGGTTTTCGCCCCGGTGATATCCACGCTATCCACCTGAACTTCAACAATCTGATCCAATGTGCTTTTTTCTGCCGCCACCAAAACAGTGGCCGGTTCGACATAATAATCAGTCACAATATAACCATCAGCCACATCGTTGATGCCAATAACCGCACCTTCCAAGCTGATTGGCACTTCCTTTTGCGGCTTAACTTCCATATCCACAATAACACTGGGCAGCTCTTCGCTGTAGTCGGTGGTGTCCAAAACCTCTCCGTCTTCATCCCGAAGCGTCAATGCCATGCTCTCTTTGATATCACTTGTTACATCATTTAAGTCGATATAACAAACCGCGCTGGCCACCTGTTCTACAAACGATCGCGCACCTTTAATATCCACCGACTCTGGGGTAAACACCGGCACCGATACATAATAATTCTCATCCGGCATGTTTTTTATCTCATAAGTAACCGGCACCGTTCGCGTGATGTAATCCTCTACATTCAAAGTCACCGTGCTAGGCTCTATGCCCACCACCGTACCAATCGACGTGGTCGCCTTCACCGCCACGGTCTGCTCACCCGGTTTGTTGATAATGGATAAATCCACATATGCCTTAATATTATCTTCGGTTACTAAGTATAAGTAGTCCGGGTCAGTCTCAATCTTGATGGTCACTTTATCCAAAATGTCTTCAAAATTGCCCTTAATAATCAGCTCTTTTTCGGAGAGCGAATTGTTGTTTTCAAAGATAAGATCGATATCCTGAAATTCTTTCTCGGTGGGCGGGTTGATTTCCACCATAACAAATGCCCAAAGAATAATGGCGAAAATAACTGAGGCGATTTTTAGCCCCAAATTATTCGAAAGGATGCGTCCAAGTTTTTTCAAGAGATGCTTTATGCCGTCAAAGAAGCGATTATTCTTCGTCATCTTCGTTCGCCTCATCCTTTCCAAATATATTTTTCAAATTAAACACCTTAAACCGCACACGCTCAGCGTTGACTTCCTCCAAACGAAAAGCAAGACTCAACGCATCACGCAGTGATTTAGAATCGATGTAACGAATCAGTTTTCCTTTTTTTGCAATCGATATCACGCCGGTTTCTTCCGAGACAATAATGGTCAATGAATCGGACACTTCGGATATACCAAGTGCCGCTCTGTGGCGTGTGCCTAGATCCTGCCCTAAAAGACGATTGTCCGAAAGCGGCAAAAAACAACCAGCCGCCGCAATGCGGCCTTTCGAAATAATCACCGCACCATCATGTAGCGGGGCGTTGGGAAAAAACAGGTTTTCAATGAGTTCCGAAGTGATATCCGAATTGATCTTTGTACCGGTCTCCATAATGTCCAAAAGCCCGATGCGATTTTCAATCACAATCAGTGCCCCTGTCCGTGTTTTGGAAAAATACAAACAAGAAGCGATTATTTTATCGATACGAGAGAGAATCTCGTTATATTCGCTTAAGTTTCTGTCCAGAATACTGCCGGTGCCCAAACGCTCCAATGCACGGCGCAACTCGGGCTGAAACAAAATAATCAACACCAACGCTCCGGCGTTGACAATGTAATTGGAAAGCCAAGCTGTGGTGCTCATGCCGAGCAGCTCGGTCACTTGCGCCAAAATAATAATAATGCCAAAACCCTTTAAAACCTGCATCGCACGTGTTCGTGCGGTCAGTTTCAAAAGGAAATAAATCAGCACCACCACCATGGCAATGTCCAAGACATCGAGTGCCCTAAAATTTTCAAAGCTGTGGGATAAAGTATTTATAAAGTCATCAAACAAATTATTATACCTAAAGTGATGTTCGCTCTATCTTTCCCTTTCCACCATCAATAGCGTAATATCATCTGTACGATTGATGGCATATTTATAAATAATCCTATTAAGTAATTCGGTTCCATTGATCGTTTTGAGCTTCAGCTGTTGCTTAAGCCCTTCCAACGTCGATGCGCTCTCATGTATCTTGTCAAGCCCATCGGTATATAGTAGAATCCGGCCGCCAGGGCTCAGTTTCTCTTTTTTTATAATAAACTCAGGCTGGTTGGCCCAATTGCTAATCGGAAGCCCGGGACTTATCAGCTCTTTGGCCGTTTCGCCATCATACAAAAGCGGTGCCACGCTGTGTCCGGCGTTCGTATAGCTAACCTCACCAGTTTTCAAATCCAACACCAGTAAAAACACGGTGATGTAAAGGCTGCTCTCAATGTTTAAGTCATTAAATGATTCGCTCAAGCCCGAAAGCACACGGTCGGGAGACGTTTGCACCTTAAACTGCGAAAATATCTCCTGTCTTAAATAGACGGTCAGCATCGCGCTCATCACACCATGCCCAGACACATCCGCAATATACATCGCCACCTTATTGTCTCGAATATTAAAGCAGTCGAACATATCGCCACCCAGCGTTTCGCAAGGCATAAACACCGAGCGGAAACGATATCCGGCATGATCCGGCATCTGGTCCCGCAAGATCGAAAGCTGCAATGTTCTGGCCACTTCGAGGTCATTAATCATTTTTCGGTTTCTGGCCAGCATACGGTTTTTTAGCTTTGTTTCCTGCGTAATATCACGAAAAACCTCCACCGCACCACGTTCCCAAAGCGATACGTTGATGGGCGAAACCACCACAGAGTATGTGCGGCCTTTCACCACGATTTCACCGGTTCTCCGCTTAAAACGCTTGCGCCGCCTCTTTTTATTCAACGCGCATCCGCCGCAAAACTCACTCTCACCCAGCGTATTATAGCACTTGGTGTCCAAGGTTTTTCCAAACGTCTTGGCCAATTCATCGTTCTCGTACAAGACCATGTTATTCTTGTCAACCACGCGCACCAAATCGCTCATCGAATTTAACAACTCGCTGTAAAATGCGCTGTTGAGTTTTTTTAGCTTAAATAAGGCCATCGCCATTCCTTAAAAATACTTCTCCAATACTATGATTATACACTATGTTATTCATGCATGCCAGTATTCATGTTGCGAAAAAGTAAAAAAATGCTAGATGGTTTTGGCGTTTTTCAAATAACAATATTGCAATTACCCTATTATACGCATGCACAAAACCGTTTTCAACCGAAGTTTTCATTCTTCTAAAAATGTTTACAGTTTTATGTCTTTTGTAATATTTTGTTAATATATCGCAGATATGATGAAAGTCCTCTGTAAGTTTGCTTTTCCTATACTGGTCAAAACATGTTGGAGGTGCTGACACATATGTTAGAAAAAACGGCCGAAGAAAAAATGCGTGACGGCGGCGCAAACACACAATCCCTCGGCGAAATACCAGAAAAAAAAGAGGCATTGTCTAAATCCTCAAATCCGGGGTATCGATCACAGCGGGAGGTAGATGCCGCGTTTAAAAAACGTCTTTCTGCTTTACGCGAAAAATGGGAAAACGAACAAAAGGAAAAAGAGAAAGATAAGATTGAAGAAGAAAAGGTCACATCTCTGTTGCGGCATATCGAAGCGGAAGCTGAGCGTTTTTTTGATACCTATCCAGACGTCGATATCGCCGCGCTCCTAAGCCAAGACCCACTCTTTTCTTATCTTTTGATGAAGGGAAAGGGACTCATTGAGACATACGCGTTTTTGTATGACAACCAGGCTGATGGACGGCTTCGCCAAAAGGTGGAGCAGGAAGTCTTAAGCAATCTGAAAGCAAGAAACCTAAGACCACATGCGTTGCCCGCGGCCAACAGCGGCGGCACCAGCAGAGACATAGCCAGGCTTTCAGACGCCGAAATTTTAAGAATTGATTCCCGCGTAAAAAACGGGGAGCGCGTGACACTCTAAGTCCTTTTATCTTCGCATTCCTTTTAATACGGTCTGTCTTATTCATTAAGGCAGACCGAAAAATTAAAGGAGATTATTATGGCATTAAACCCCAACCTGACGACGGGCATCACCCCGTCCATGCAGACTTACTACGATAAAAAACTATTAATCAACGCAAAACCCAACTTGGTCCATCAAACCTTTGGCCAGCAGGTTGTTTTGCCAAAAAATCAGGGCAAAACGATCAACTTCAGAAAATGGACCCCCTTTGGCGCACTGACCACCCCCCTAACCGAGGGCAGTATCCCGGATGGACAGAGCTTATCCATGACCACTGTTTCCGCCGAAATTGAACAGTATGGCGGCTATGTAGCCGTATCCGACATGTTGGACCTCACCGCGCTTGACCCGGTCATCAATGACAGCGTTGAGCTGATGGGCGATCAAGGCGGTCTTACGATGGACACCTTAGCAAGAGAAGTCATCTCGGCGTCTTCCAATGTCCAGTTTGCCGGTGGACTTTCGGGTCGTCATAAACTCTCTGCCAGCCACAAGCTCACCGTCGATGAACTGCGAAAAGCGGTACGAACGCTGAAAAAGAATAAAGCGCCTATGTTCACCCGCGACGGCAAGTCCTACTATCTTGCCATCGTCGGCCCTGAAACCACTTATGATCTGCAATCGGATACGCTTTGGCAGGACACCGCCAAGTATTCTGCCGTCGAGAATATTTTTGAAGGTGAAATCGGTAAGCTCTTTGGTGTGGTTTTTGTTGAGACCAGCGAGTCCAAGCTGTTCACAGCGG
>JBFLKV010000280.1:0-3934 GCA_040883365.1 Eubacteriales bacterium | reverse complement strand
GTAAAGCCTGCCAGCGCACCGGTCAGCTCCACCAGCGCATCATTAAGCCCCAAAACCACACTGCCCATATAGGAGAGCCGCTCTTCGTTTAGCATGCCCAAGAGCTCATCCTCATGTGCTTCTTCATCTTCGATGATGCGTCTAATTTCGGGTATCTCAATCATTGCTTGTTCATAAGTCTCCACTGAGGCTTCCTTTTTTTCCATCAGCTTTAGAGCAAAGGTCAGCCCCAAAACCCGAGCCAAAAGAATGAAGCGCGCAATGTATCCACGATTGGAGCGGATTTTATGCTTCAAAAAACCCGAAAACACCGCATAGTGCTTTTTTTCTTCGCCCGCGATGCGCGCCAGCACAGCCGCGTTCTTTTCGTCCTTGATGATTTTTGAAAGTTTCAGATAAATATGATAAGCGTTGATTTCGTCCTGTTGCAGGCGCTTTAACGCTTTTATGGTTGCTTTGGAATATGCCATCTTTTTGCTCCTTTTTAAATATACATTTATTATAATTGCACTTATCTTAACTTCACAAGAAAATTGTTTAATGCTGTTCTCTGCTCAAAGGTTTTCTTACAGATAATCACCGACAATCTGCTCGCTTACTTCCCAAAGCCTTTTGGCCAACGCATCATCCCGCGCTCTGCCCACCACGTCCTGCGCCTCTGCGCCGCTGAAATACGCACCGCTGATTCCCTCGCACTCGCTGCTGGTGGCCACATATACAATGCCTTTTGCCCCCTCTTCCGGGCTTTTAATTACGGGCCTAAACAGTCGCATCAGCGCACGTCCGATGCCTGCATCCGTTTTAATGAAAATATTGGTGGCCACCACACCCGGATGCACACAATTGACCGTTGTCCCTGTGCCATCAAGGCGTTTTGCAAGTTCTCTGGTATACAGCAGTTCACACAGTTTGGCCCTGCTGTATGCGGCCATGAGTGTATAGCCTTTTTTCATGCCGAGGTCATTAAAATCTATTTTGCCCAACTTATACGCCACCGAGCCCAAGATGACAATCCTTGCATTTTCAGTCGATATCATTAAATCCAGCAGGCTGTTCGTCAACAAGAAATGTCCGATATAATTGACCCCGAACGCTATCTCCAAACCGTCTTTTGTCATCTGCCGACGAATAGACAACACTCCCGCATTATTGATTAGAATATCCAGCCGCGAAAACCGCTTTTTAAAAGCCTCGCAAAAGCCTCTAATCTCACGCATATTGCCAAGGTCACATAGCATCAAGTCCGGCTCATACCCCGTGGCTTTAGCCACTTCGGTCTGCGCCGCTTCTCCACGCGCCCTATCCCGGCAAAGCATCACCACATGGATGCCCTGTTTGGCCAGTGCAATCACCGTGGCTTTACCGATCCCCGAATTTGCTCCCGTTACCAATGCTGTTTTTTGTTCCATATTCCCACCTAACGTCAAACTCTTATTAAGCCCGATTATAGCATATTTAGCTTATCAGAAAAACATATGCCGGCACAAAAAGAGCCGATGATATCATCGGCTTTATCTTGCTAAAATCAAATCGGGGCACTATACACGCTTAGGTCTTTTAAATATTCGGTTTGTAAACTCCAAAAGCGTTTTGTCTTTTAAGACAAATAATGTGCCTACGTATACAACCCCGCAAGCCACAATGCTAACGAGACTGGTCAATGCGATGGAAAGACCCAGCGCTTTGACACCCATACAAATAGGGATAAACGAAAGTGCGGTCAAAACATATCGTGGAAGCGGTTTGGTCAAAAACATATCCAGACGCAAATACTTTTTGGCCAGAATGATTTGAATCGCCGCAAACGCGTACTCCGCGATGACCGTGCCAATCATTGCGCCCACATGGCCATACTTTGGAATCAGTACAAGGTTTAAACTCACCATAATCAAAACGCCCAGTATAAGGGAAAGACAAAGCTTCTTTTCCTCACCGTTGCAAAGCAGCACTTGTGAGCCCACAAAACTGCTGAGGGCAATGGCGATCACACGAAACGCCGCAATCTTCATGGTCAGTGCCGCAGCCGCATACTGGTGCCCGGCGAACAGTACCACAATCTCATTTGAAATCATAAACAACCCCACACAGATGGGAATCACTAAAAACCAAGAGAGGTTCATCACATTCTTTGTGGTTTTTATGTATTCGTCTTTGTCTTTGCTGGCCAGCAGTTTGGTCAGCGTGGGCACCATCACATATGAAAGGCTAATTAGCAGTGACGAGATGACCATGATGATTTGTGCCGGCACGGAAAAGAAAGCCACGTCGGCATCGGTGGATAAAAATCCGAGCATGACGCTGGATATCTGAATAAGTACGATATTGACCACCGTCACCGGCAACGTCAAAAGCGCCGGTGCAATGTGCTTTTTAAACTTAAATGAGACCGCTATGCGCTGCAAAGACTGTTTGGCCTTCCAAAGATTAACCGGAAAGTGTCCAATGATCATAACGGCAGTAATAATGCCATACACCATATAATCATTCGGCGTCTTGACAAACGCAAACATCAAAGCCAAGCCAATGATCCGAAAGATAATCACGCGCGACGCAATAAATTTGAATTCTTGAAGTCCTTGGAACAGCCAGTTTAGCAAAAGCGGTGCCAAAAACACGATAAACCCAATGCCAATAAACAAGGGCTTTTCAGCATTGATTTGCGGTACAAAGAGAATCGATAAAATGTAAATCACCGAAAAAATGAGACCGGTGACGATGGAGAGCCCAAAAAGCTCACTCGCCGTTTTTTTCAGCCTGATTGGGTCATGGCTGACTTTAGCAATCTCTCTTGCCCCATAGTAGGGCAAACCCAGTTGTACTACAAAATGAAAAAGCCTTGCGATGGAAAACGCAAAGTTGTACTTGCCCAGATTATCGACCAGCAATATCCGAGTTAAGTATGGATAGGTAATCAGCGGTATCAGTGTTTTTGCAAGCAGTGTTGTGGTGGAATAGATATAATCCTTTTGCCAGCTTGAACCTGATTTTTTATTGTTTTTCTCAGTCATCTAACCAGCCACTTAAATCTCGATTTAATATTTTAGCCGTTTCTTCGATGGTTTCTTTAAAGTTTTCTTTCAAAAACGCTTTTTCTTCTTCATTCATCTTGGCCGGAACAAACTGTCTTTCCCGAATCTTCAAGAACCATTTTCTTCCCGTCGCTTCAGGGATGATTTTTGCAACCAAGTTTTTAATGACATTTGATTGTGCGCTGACAACCCAAGAGCGCTTATCTTTTTTCACTTTGCCCGCACGGTTATACACTTTACCAAGGTCGTCCGGCATAATCGGCTCAACGCCCAAAAAGTCATATATTTCGCCCATAATGCGCTGTGGGTCTTTCTTCATATCGTCCAAAAGGTAGATGTAAACATCGTCAAATTCTTTGAGCACTTCTTTTAAGTGTTTTGGGTAATCATACGTGTCAAAGAACGATGCAAATCGACTCACATCCGCACTGTTCTCATCCTTATCTTTCTTGGCTTTTTTAACCCACGACAAAAAGTCCGGCTCGCTCAGCCTTCCGCCCATATAAAGATAATTATAAAAAGAATAGCTCGCTTCAATCGGATTCCTTAAAGCGATCACAAGTTTGGGTTGTTTACCTTTGGGATATACTTTCTTAACGTTTCTAATCAGGTTTTCGTAATACTTCATATATGTGACGGTCAATTCGCCGCATATTTTGTTCTTCCCTTTCCTAAACATCCGGCTGTATTTATCCACATCAATCACTGATGTCTCGCGAATCACATCACTTTCAAAACGCATTTCTTCAGCAGAAAGCCCATAGAAGATGAAAAAACGGGGTTCTTTGGGTGTGGATAGCAATATTTGCGGATGAAAAAAGAGATACTGATACAGCGATGTGGAACCACACCGGGGGTATCCCGCCACAATAAAGTCAGGTAAGTTGATATTCTTTTTGCTAATT
>JBFLKV010000056.1:0-3216 GCA_040883365.1 Eubacteriales bacterium | reverse complement strand
GATATTTTTATCAGCAATCCTGGTATTGAGCTGACCGATTATTAAAAAAAGGTGGATTTTAGGGTGTTGAGGATTTCGTCAAGACGGGCGTAATCTCCACAGAGGTATAAATAACCCAAAAGGGCTTCAAAGCCGGTCGCGAGGCGATAATCGGCGACGGGGCTGTTCTTTGGTACCATACCCGATTTGGCGTTACGGCCGCGGCGGAAGATATCCGCTTCGGTTTCGCTGAAAGTGGACGCGATGCTTTGCACAAAGCGCGCTTGAGCGGTGGCATTCACGATGCTGACCGCTTTTTTGTGTAGTTTTCCGGCTTTGCCCATATCGTTTTTCACCATATGCTCACGCACATACAAATCCAAAACAGCATCGCCTAAATAAGCCAGCTTCAAAGGGCTCAGCATTCTTGCATCTTTTTCGGAAATCGGTGCATCACCGATTGGGTTTTTATGCATTGTTTTCTCCTATACCATACTGGGGGGGTTAAGCTCGATACCGAAATTCACGCCATCAAAGTGGTGGGTTGTCAGTTCTTCATATATCTTTTGCTTAATGGTTTCGATATTTTCAGTATTTTTTATTTTCATTACAATCTGATAGCGTTGTTTTGCCATAATCTTTTTAATCGGCGCCGGGGAGCTTTTAAAGACCGCAATGTCTTGTTTGTGATCGGAAAGTGCACGGCGCAAGCCAACTTTTATGGTTTCACACGCGTCTTCGGTTTTTTTTGCATCCTGTCCGACAAAAAGAATGCGAACGATGGTGCCAAACGGCGGATAATTTTGTTGCATCCGCTGTTTGATTTCCTCTTCATAAAAGCCGATATAGTCGTGTTTGGCGGCGTATTGTATGGCGTAGTGCTCGGGCTTGTAGGTTTGAATCACCACACGCCCGTTGCCTTTTCTGCCGGCACGACCTGCAACCTGCTCCAAAAGGGCGTAAGTTTTTTCCACCGCAAGATAGTCGGGGAAATGCAGCGAAATATCAGCGGCCATCGCGCCTACCAGCGTGACATTTTCAAAGTCCAATCCTTTGGCGACCAATTGGGTACCAATCAGAATATCCGCCTCACCGTTTTTAAACTTGCGGTAGATGTCGGCGTGCGCGTCCTTGGTGCGGGTGGTGTCAAAATCCATCCGTAAGGTGCGAGCACTCGGAAACATTTGCTGTACGGCATGCTCAATTTGTTGGGTGCCGATGCCAAAAGCCTTAACATAGGGCTTACCGCATTCCTCACAAATTTTGCTGTAGGGTTTGGACCGACCGCAATAATGGCAAATCAATGTGCCGTGCGACTCACGATTATGCAGGGTCATGGAAACATCGCAGTCATCACAGCGCACGATATGTCCGCATCCTCGGCACATCACAAAAGCGGATACACCGCGTCGGTTGATAAAGAGAATCGCCTGCTTTTTGGCCGCCAGCGTTTGGACCATTTCATCGTATAGTCGGCCAGAGAAAATGGTGCGGTTGCCTTCCCGTAGCTCTTTTCGCATATCTTCAATATAAACATTCGGCAAAGGCAAATCTAAAACACGTTTGGGTAAAACCAAACGCTTCAGCTTACCGGTTTCGGATTCGTGATAGGTTTCGACTAATGGGGTGGCACTGGAAAACACCAGTCTTGCGCCTTCAATGTTGGCACGCATTTTTGCGATATCGTGGGTACGATATTTTGGGTGTTGATCAGCGCGGTAGGAGTTTTCGTGTTCTTCATCCAAAACGATGAGTCCTACGTTTTTTAACGGGACAAAGAGCGCCGAACGCGGGCCGATGACCACCTTGGCTTCACCACTGTTGATTTTACGCCACTCGTCGTAGCGCTCGCCTTTGGAAAGCTGCGAATGGTAGAGGGCAACTTCACTGCCCAGCCGAGATGAAAACATGGCAATCATTTGCGGGGTCAGCGCAATCTCGGGTACCAGCATGATTGCGGTTTGTCCGTGCTTGATGCAATGCTCGATGCACCGAATATAGACTTCGGTTTTGCCGCTGCCGGTCACGCCGTGCAACAGAAAGTGCCCGTCGGGTGAACCGGTGATCGCCTGAATCGCTTGGGACTGCGCGCTGGTCAGCACAAAATCGGTTTTGCCGTGCGCTTCGATGTTTCGCATCGGATTACGCTTTGCTTCTTGGCAATAGGTTGTCACCCAGCCTTTTTTCTCCATGGCCGAGACGGCCGAAGCCGCAGACGGAAAACGCTGGGTAAGTGCAGTCAGCGCCAGCGCGCCAGTTTCCAGCGCATCCAATATATCGTTCATGACCGGGGCTTTAACCTTACCGTCTTTGGTTATTAAGCTGTCTTTTGCTGCTAAAAAGTCCAAAGGGTTTAGGTTAAGCTTCACAAAACGTCGCATTTGTGCCTGCACACGTTCGCCGCGCATTTCGGCAGGGAACATCAACCGAAGCGCCGCCACCAGTGGGGTCATATAGACAGTTTTTATTTCATGCGCCAGAGCCAGTTGGCTTTCGGTGAATTCTGGCGTTTTGCGCAAAACACGGTGGATGGGTTTAATCCGATTAGGTTCAATATCAACGGTTTCAGAGAATCCGAGAACATAACCTTCTATTGCCTTGTTTCCTCTTCCGAAAGGCACCAAAACACGCGAGCCGACAAAAATGTCCGCGCCATCAGGGACGAGATATGAAAAAATACGATCGATTTTTGAGTGCACGATATCAACGACAACCTGTGCGTACATAAGCGCATGTTTCTCCTTTCGAGCAACAATTATATCATACTTTCAAGATGCAATGTTTGCAGTTTGTTTTTTATTCCTTTTCACACAACGTGAACACATATGTTATAATACGCACTGAATATTTTTAAAAATAGGAGTATTATGACTATTAAAAAAAGAAAATTTGTAATTATACTTATTGTTTTTGTTGCGTTTATTCTGTCGGGGTGTGCGGCACTCCAAGGGCAAACGGGCTTTGATGCGAAGATTGTTGTGTGTGTAGGCGACAGTATCACTTCGGGCGTGGGTGTGACCGATGCGAGCGTCTCGTCCTATCCAGCGCAACTATCAAAAAAAATGGGCGGCGGCTATCAGGTATTAAACTATGGTGTTGCTGGCAGCACGGTGCTTGAGGGAGGCGGCGCATACAAAGAAACGCGCCAATACAGTCTTGCTTTGCGAAGTGGTGCATCGGCAGTGGTCATCGCGCTGGGCACCAATGATTGTCGCGCTGGGTCATGGGATGCCGAAG
>JBFLKV010000279.1:0-3447 GCA_040883365.1 Eubacteriales bacterium | reverse complement strand
GTAGCGCCAGTGAAGAAATAGTATCCGAATGGTGTATACCATACGTTTTCAATTCCATCAGCCAAGCAGTACATGTTGGTGTAGAAATAAAGCGGTGCAACGGGGAACCCGCCGCCCTCACCCGATGTTGCGGGCGTAGTCATTTCGATTACTTCTTCTTCCGGTTCGGGTGTTGCCACCGTAACGGTTTCTGTGGTTCTATCACATGCACTAAAGATGGACAGAGCCAAGACAAGAATTAGCACAATTGCCAGTGTCTTTTTCATTTTTGTTTTCTCCTTAATTTATTCTTAATCTCTTCACAAAGTGTTAAATTAATCCCACCTTGCAAAGTAATTAACCAAAAATATTACTTTTTAAGTCATTGATACCCATTATAAACCCGCGCTAAACTTTTTTTAAAGCGCTAAACCGCCCTAGGACTCTTTGTCCAAAAGGAAACATGCTGCGAAATGACCCGGTGAGTACTCCTTAAATTCTGGAATTTCTTGACTACAGATCGGCATCGCATAGGGGCAGCGGGTATGAAAACGGCATCCGGACGGTGGATTTAGCGGACTTGGAATGTCGCCTTCCAAAAGTATCCGGTTACGCTGCTTGTTTTTTTCTGGGTCGGGCAGCGGTACCGCCGACAAAAGGGTTTGCGAATACGGATGAATCGGCTTATCACAAAGCTCTTTACTCTCCGCAAGCTCCACCATACAACCCAAGTACATCACACCGATGCGGTCTGAGATATGCCGCACTACCGAGAGGTCATGCGCGATAAACATATAGGTTAAGTTATGTTCGTTCTGCAAGTCCTCAAGCATATTAATCACCTGTGATTGGATAGAAACATCCAAAGCACTGATGGGTTCGTCACAAATAATAAATTCCGGTTCCACAGCCAATGCTCTAGCTATACCGATACGCTGTTGCTGTCCGCCAGAAAACTCATGCGGGAATCGGTTGGCGTGTTCCGAATTGAGGCCCACATCCTCCAAAAGCTTGCTGATGCGCGCACTGCGCTCCTGCTTGCTGGATGTCAGCTTGTGTATATCCAACGCTTCACCCACAATCTCACCCACCGTCATGCGAGGATCAAGCGAAGCCGACGGATCCTGAAAAATCAGTTGGATCTTTCGACAGAAGGGAAGCATCTTAACTGCAATATCATTTTCGCTGTCATAGATGGTTTCACCATCATAGACAATTTTACCGGATGTCGGCTCGTATAAACGAAGAATCGTCCGACCCAATGTGGTTTTACCACATCCGGATTCGCCCACAATGCCCAGCGTCTCACCTTTATAAATATGGAGGGAAACATCCTGGACAGCTTGTACATGTGCTTTTTTAAACAATCCCGCTTTAATGGGGAAATATTTCCGAAGGCGTGTTACCTCTAAAAGTTTTTCTCTGTTTTTGCTCATTTGCCCGCCTCCTTCTTGTTATATGCATTTTTCACATGCAGCCAGCAGGCAGAACGATGTCCGTTTTCGCCCACTTCGACCAGCGGCGGTTCGTTGGTAAGACAAATTTGCATACAATGTTCACAGCGCGGGCCAAAGCTACATCCCCGCGGCATATCCAATAAATCGACCGGTGTTCCTTCTATCGGAATCATCCGTTCATGCTTTTGTTCATCTAAGCGCGGCATGGAGCGCAAAAGCCCTCTCGTATAGGGATGTTCTGGATTGTAGAATATATCATTGACCAATCCTTGCTCCATCACATGCCCGGCATACATGACCGTCACTTTATCACAAATCTCGGCGACTACGCCTAAGTTATGTGTGATAAAGATGATCGACATGTTTGTCTTTTGCTGCAAATCTTTCATCAGCTCAATAATCTGCGCTTGTATGGTCACGTCCAAAGCCGTGGTTGGCTCATCCGCAATCAATAATTTGGGGCTGCAAATCAGCGCCATAGCAATCATGGCACGCTGGCGCATACCGCCCGAAAACTCATGCGGATATTGATTAAATCGTTTTGACGCATTGTTTATCCCGACCAAATCCAACATTTCGATGGCTCTTTTTTTGGCCTCTGCTTTTGAAATGTCCTCATTATGGCACGTCAGCGCCTCAACAAGTTGATTGCCCACCGTATAGACTGGGTTTAAGCTGGTCATCGGATTTTGGAAAATCATGCTGATATCGTTGCCGCGAAAATCGATCATCTTTTTTTCGTCGTAGTCCAGAACCTCTTCGCCTTCAAAAAGGATACTGCCGCCGACAACCTTGCCGGGGCTTTGTAGCAATCCCATAATCGAATAAGCTTCCACACTTTTCCCCGAACCCGATTCGCCAACAATACCAATGACTTCGTTATACCCCAACGAATAGCTGATGCCATTCACCGCTTTAACTTCGCCCACCGGGGTAAAAAACGAAACGCCTAAATCTTTTATTTCAAGTAATTTTTTATCCATTCAATTAACTCCCTACTTTTTCAACCGAGGATCCAGCGCATCGCGTAATCCATCTCCAACCAAGTTCAACGACAGAACAAGTAAGCTTAAGAGAACTGCCGGAAATAGCAATCGATAAGGATAGACAGTGATGGTGTCAATGGCGTCCGAACACATGGACCCCAAGCTGGACATCGGTGCTGATATGCCAAGTCCCAAGAAGGACAGGAATGACTCTAAGAAAATCGCCGCCGGTATCTGTAGACAAGTGGTGACTACCAATTGTCCCACCGTATTCGGCAATAAATGACGCTTAATGATACGTTTTTTGGAAGCGCCCAGTACAATGGCCGCTGTTACATACTCTTGCTTTTTAAGCATGAGTACTTGGCCGCGGATGATACGCGCCGTCCCCACCCAATATAGCAAGGCAAATGTGATGAAGATGCTGACGATACCCACGCCCAGCGAGCTTAACGCCTGAACGATGCCAAGCGAAGATGAGTCGAACCAACTTTGCAACGGTTGTTGCAGCACCACTTGCAAGAGCAAAACGATGAGCACATCCGGAACAGAGTAGATAAGTTCCACAATACGCATCATGATAAAGTCCACTCTGCCGCCTAAAAGGCCGGAGATCGAACCGTACGATGCGCCGATAATCAAAACAATCAATGATGCAATAACACCGATTAGCAAAGACACCCTCGAACCGTACATGGTTCGCGTCATAATATCGCGTCCCGCAGAGTCCGTGCCGAAAACATGAGGGAACACAAAACTGCTCATCTCAATTTGCGTCGCGTCCTCGGACACCGGCTTTGAATAGCCCACCGAATAACCTATCGGTGTTATCTTGGCGTCCATGCCGTCTTCGATATAATCATCTTCCTTGATGGTGTATAGTAAATTTTCTGAATCCGAGTCAATCACTAAAAATCCAGAGCGCAACGTTCTGCTCAGCGTAAACGTGTACCATTTGCCATGGTATTTAAAAAAGTAGTCGCCTTTCTTCAGCGCCGTTAAAGACCCTGGTGCCATCGCTGTGG
>JBFLKV010000055.1:0-7293 GCA_040883365.1 Eubacteriales bacterium | reverse complement strand
TTGGGAAAGAAGCAGTTATACGTCTGGGCGAGGCCACCGCAGTGGTGGTTGGCCTAGGGGGCGTGGGTTCTTTTGCCTTTGAGGCGTTGGTACGGGTTGGCGTGGGGCATATGGTTATTATCGACCATGATGTGGTTGAGATGAGCAATCTTAACCGACAATTGGTTGCGCAGAGTAGTACGCTTGGTAAACCCAAGGTTGAAGTGGCTAAAGCGCATGCGTTGGATATTAACCCGAATATTGATATCACGGCCAATCAAGTGTTTCTCACCCGCGCTAATGCGGCGCAAATGATACCCGATGATGCGGACATCATTATTGATGCTATCGACAGCGTCAATGCCAAGGTGGAATTAATTGTTTATGCCAAAGAAAAGGGCATACCGATATTATCCAGTATGGGCACGGCCAATAAGACAGACCCAACTAAGCTGGGATTAAGTGATATCTATAAGACCAGCGTAGACCCGCTGGCTAAAGTGATGAGAAAAAGGCTAAAAGATGCGGGCATAGAAGAACTATCAGTGGTGTATTCCACCGAAGTGCCGAAAACCCATAACCAAGACAAAACGGCATTGGGCTCGGTGCCCTATGTGCCCTCGGTGGCGGGACTGATTTTGGCGGGCAAAGCGGTGGAGATACTAACAAAAGACTAAAAGGAGTTATATAAAAATGATTGAAAAAGGCGAAGTGATTGGAACTGAAGGTAAACTGGCCTTTGTCAAATTCATAAGGACATCGGCCTGTGGCAACTGTACGGCGTGCGGGATGTCAAAAGACGAAAAAGATGTGGTTGTAGAAGTTTGGAACAACAAAGACGTGAAAAAAGGTGAGTTTGTGGATGTGGAGATTGAAACGCAAAAAGCCATCGCATCATCGGCCATCGCGTATGTTTTTCCGCTGGTGATGCTGATTGCTGGTGCTGTGGTAGGCTATGCGCTGGGCGGCGGAACAATTAAGATGGATAAAAACATCCTAGGCGGGATTTTTAGTATTGGATTTACTTTGATAGCTTATCTAGCTATCAGATTGTTAGAACCCGTATTTAAAAAGAGACTCAAAAGCACATATAAACTTGTAGACTAAGAGCGATATAAGAAGGAGAAAGAACATGGCAGGACAGGAAAAGACATTTACAACAGCTAACTTTGAAACTGACGTACTTAAGGCAGAGCAACCGGTTTTGGTTGACTTTTGGGCCACATGGTGCGGCCCTTGTCGTATGATTGCGCCCACGGTGGAAGAGCTGGCCGAAGAATATGCGGGCCGCGCGATTATCGGCAAAGTGGACGTGGACGAAAATCCCGAATTGGCAAAGACATATGGCGTGATGAGCATACCGACACTGATCCTTTTTAAGGATGGTAAAGTGGTGAACCAGAATGTAGGACTTGCCACCAAACGTGCGCTGACCAAGCTCATCGAAGATCATCTATAAAAGCGTTTCTCATTAAGTTTACGAAATTTAAGATGACCGCTCCGGGCGTGTGGGGTCAATGCAGACCTTGACAAGCTAAAGCGGCTATCTTATAATTGCAAAATACAAACATGGAAGACACGAAATACAAAAGAATCCAGCATAACTTATGACGATTTTTTTCATAGGTACGAAAGGAATTTGCATGGCAAAAGATGCGATTATTTTAACCGCAAAAGGGGTTAAAGAGCTTGAAAACAAGCTTGATTTTCTAAAGACAACCCGACGTAGTGAAATTGCAGAACAGATTAAAGTGGCACGTGAGTTTGGCGATCTATCTGAAAACGCCGAATATGACGAGGCCAAAAATGAACAGGCACGGGTTGAGGCCGAAATTGGCAATATCGAAAAGATGCTCCGAAACGCTGTGGTAGTGGATGAGGGCAAAGTTGATGTGCGTAAAGTCGGCGTTGGCACCGTTGTTAGGGTTTATGATAAAACTTATAAAGAAGAAATTGAGTACCAAATTGTGGGTTCGGCTGAAGTGGATTTGAAAAAGAACAAGATTTCAAATGAATCACCCGTTGGCAGTGCCTTGATTGGCAAAAAGGTGGGCGAAGTGGTGGACATCGAAGCGCCGGGCGGCAAGTTGGTCATGGAGATTAAGGATATACACAGATAAGGCAGGGAAAATGGAGAATAACGAGCAGAATAATCAGGTAAAAGACCCTTTGGAGGATTTAAACGAACAAAAAATCATCCGGAGGGAAAAGCTGGCAGAATTGCGTGAGGCAGGAAATGACCCTTATGCAATTTCAAAATTTGAAAAGACCCACAGCGCGAAGGAGATTAAAGATAACTTTGAAGCGTTGGAAGGCAAGACCGTCACGGTTGCAGGCAGAATGCTGCAAAAACGCGTGATGGGCAAGGCCAGTTTCCTGCATATTCTGGATGCGACCGAGAAAATACAGGTATATGCACGCCGTGACGTGATGGGCGAAGACCCTTATATGGTTTTTCGCAAGAAAACGGATATTGGCGATATTTTGGGTGTTAAAGGCGAAGTCTTTTTAACACAAAAAGGTGAGATTTCGGTGAAAGCGGATGAGATTATTTTGCTTTCAAAATCATTAACGCCATTGCCCGAAAAATTCCATGGATTAAAGGACCCAGACCTTAGATACCGTCAGCGGTACTTGGATCTGATTGTGAACCCAGAAGTTAAGGACGTGTTTGTGGCACGCTCCAAGATTGTTAAATCAATCCGTAGCTATCTGGATAATCAAGGATATATCGAAGTGGAAACCCCGATGCTGCACAGCACCGCAGGCGGTGCGGCGGCGCGGCCGTTTATCACGCACCATAACACGCTGGATATTGATATGTATCTGCGAATTGCGCTGGAACTGCATCTAAAGCGCCTGATTGTGGGCGGTTTTGAGCGGGTGTACGAGATTGGTCGTGTGTTTAGAAACGAAGGCATGGACTATAAGCACAACCCGGAATTTACCATGATTGAGCTCTATGAGGCTTATGCCGACTTTGAGCGGATGATGGACATCACCGAAGGCATTATCGTGAACGCCGCAAAAGAAGTGCTGGGCAACACGAAAGTCAGCTGGCAGGGCGAAGAAGTGGACCTTTCGGTTGGATTCGCCAGAAAATCGATGGTGGATTTGGTGAAAGAAAAAACCGGCGCGGACTTTGGCGCAGCCAAGGATGATGAGCAGGCCGTGGCTTTGGCCAAGAAGATTGGTCTGGAAGCTAAGCCCAAAAGCACTCGAGGCGAGCTGCTGTATGCTGCGTTTGAGGCGTTTGTTGAAGAAACGTTGTTTGCACCGACCTTTGTCACCGATTATCCGGTGGAGATCTCGCCTCTGGCCAAGCGCAAAGCGAGTGAGTCTTGGTTGACCGAACGATTTGAGCTGTTTATCACAGGCAGAGAGATGGCCAACGCATTTAGTGAACTGAACGACCCCATCGACCAACGGGAACGCTTTGTAGAGCAAGCGCGTCAGCGCACCGAAGGCGATGAGGAAGCCCATATGATGGACGATGATTTTGTTCAAGCGTTGGAATATGGTCTGCCGCCAACCGGAGGCATGGGCATGGGCGTAGACCGTCTGGTTCAGCTCTTGACCGATAGCTATTCCATCCGGGACGTTATTTTGTTCCCGACCATGAAACCCAAAGAATAAAATTTTAAGCATATAAAAAGACTATGAAGCTCATAGTCTTTTTTGTTTGTTTTATTGCGTTTTATAAGCGCTTTTTCATACGTGTTTATTCGCAGAGCTTCGCTAATGCTTTTTTATCCGCAATGTTGCCGACAAAATCCGCGTTAAGCGAGTCAAAATCAAAGATTTTAGGAACCACGCGGTGAATATCGTCCAGCGTGACGGCTTCCAATTTGCGTAATGTCTCCTCCTGGCTGTCCACATGGCCGAGCAGTGTTTGCGATTTACCCAGCGCCTGCATGCGCGCGCTGGTGCTCTCCAGGCTCAGCATATAATTGCCGTGCAATTGGGTTTTGGAGTTTAAAAACTCCTCTTTGGGCACGCCATCGGTTTTCACTTTGTTTATTTCTTCAAAGATACGCGCTAGTGCCTTTTTGGCAGTCTTGGCGCCAGTGCCGGCATAGATGCCGAACATGCCCGCGCCCACATAAGCCGAGAGGTATGAGTAGACGCTGTAAACCAGCCCCAGTTCCTCGCGGATGGATTGGAACAGACGAGAACTCATGGAGCCGCCAAACAGGTTGGAGAGCACCATATAGACCATTCGATCATCGCTGTTGTAGGATACGCCGTTAAAGCCAAGCGCAATATGCGTCTGTTCAATATCGCGT
This sequence comes from Eubacteriales bacterium, assembly GCA_040883365.1. Taxonomy (GTDB): domain Bacteria; phylum Bacillota; class Clostridia; order Christensenellales; family CALMFG01; genus CALMFG01. The sequence continues at coordinate 3,028 of JBFLKV010000055.1, read as the reverse complement.
TCGACAAAACGGATATTTTTGTGAGGCGAAAAATCTTCAATCAAAGAGGGGGTATGCGGTGCGGATTTTGGTTTTTGCACATCGCCAAAATACTGCTCGATCAGCGCTAAAACCGCAGCTTCATCCATCTTTCCGGCAACTGAGATCACCATATTTTCTGGGTGATAGTGCTTGCCAATATAGTCGGTTAAATCCTTTCGGGTAAACCCGCGCACGTTTTCGGCCGGGCCGATGATGGGCTTTGAGAGCTCGGAGCCCTTAAAGAAATCCACCGAGACTTGTTCATGAGCCAGTTCATCTGGCTGGTCATTGATCATTGCAATTTCTTCTAAAATGACAAAGCGTTCTTTATCAAGCTCGCCTTCATCCAATACGGCGTTTTTTACGAGATCCGAAAGCACATCCACAGCGACTTCGGTTTCGCTGGCCACCACCTTGGCGTAGTAGCAGGTGGCTTCCTTGCCGGTAAAGGCATTCACTTGTCCACCGATTTTATCAAAAGCGATGGCGATGTCCTTGGCACTGCGCGATTTTGTGCCCTTAAACAGCATATGCTCAATGACGTGAGAGATGCCATTTTCCTTTTGGTTTTCAAAAACAGATCCTGTTTTCACCCAGACTCCGAGGGTGACCGAGCTGAAATGTGGTAGGTTTTCCATGACCACTGTGATGCCGTTTTTTAATGTATGTGTTTTTATCATATATCTTCCTTTATGTTGATTTTTCGTAAGTTATGGTTTAGAGTATATCACAAGCTAGGACGGCGAGAGAAGAAGTTTTTGTTAAATCATCGCGCCGAATAGTGGCTTTTTAGAAAACGAAAACAGGGGAAGAATGATGACGGCAGAAATCCTTTCGATTGGAACCGAACTACTACTGGGCGATACCGTGAACACCAACGCTGCAGAGATTGGAAAAATTCTAGCAGATTTAAGTATTGATTGCTACTATCAGACAGTGGTGGGGGATAATCCAGAGCGCTTAAGAGCAGCGGTGGAGAACGCTTTTTCGCGTGCGGACATGGTCATCACGACCGGTGGTTTGGGGCCGACGTATGACGATATTACGAAAGACATTGTGGCCGATTATTTTGGGCAAAAACTAGTCTATGATGAAAAGTCCTTGGCCAATGTACGAGAGCTGTTTCGACGGATTAATCGCCACATGACCGATAATAATTTAAGGCAAGCGTTGGTGATTGAAGGATGCACCGTGCTGGATAATGAGCACGGCCTTGCCCCCGGCATTTATTTTGAGAAGAATGGCAAAACTGCTGTGATGCTGCCCGGGCCGCCTTCTGAAATGTTGCCGATATTAAAAAACAAGCTATTCCCGCTTTTGCAAAAAAGTGCGGGGTTCACTTTGGTATCACGGAACTTACGCATCTTTGGCGTGGGGGAATCAAAAATTGAAGACACATTACACGAGATGATGGTGAGTGGTACCAACCCCACAATCGCGCCATACGCCAAACATGGCGAAGTGACCGTGCGGGTGACGGCCAGAGCCACGAGCCGTGACGCCGGACTGGATATTGTCAGCCCGGTTGTGGAAGAGATAAAAAGCATTTTTGGGGACGCCGTTTATGCGGTGGATACACCCGATTTGCAGACGGCGTTGGTTGAGACGCTGAAGACAAAAAAGAAAACCATCAGTTTGGCCGAAAGTTGCACGGGCGGGTTGATCGCCAAGAAAATCACAGAAATCGCCGGTTCGTCTGAGGTGTTTGGGTATGGCGCTGTGACTTATGCCAATGAAGCCAAGGTGAAATTGCTGGGCGTCAAAGAGAAGACACTGGAAGAGAATGGTGCAGTCAGCCCCGAAACAGCCACCGAGATGGCGGAGGGGATTCGATCCCTTTCGGGCGCGGATATCGGTCTTGCCGTGACCGGCATTGCCGGCCCGGGCGGGGGCACTGAGGAAAAACCGGTAGGGTTGGTGTACATCGGCGTCAGCACAAAAAACGGCACCGAAACACATCAGTTTCTTTTGAGCCGAGGAAGAGAAGAAGAGCGCGATTCGATTCGTGAGCGCGCCAGCAAACAGGCGCTGTATATCGCATTAAAAAAGCTTTAAGGAGAATAGCCTTAAAGCTTTTTTTCTATATTCATAACGTTAGTCATTGAGTTCGTCCAAAGCGATATCCGCGGGTGTAATGTGTACGGGGTGATCGATTTTGACCATGATGGCCACGACTAGATTAGCAAGGGAGATAATCGCTGCGGCATAGAAAACATACTGCGGACCGTATTTTGTCCAAACAATACCGCCGAGGTAGGCGCAAAGGATGCTGACCACGTGGTCCATGCTCATTCCGGTGGTCAGTGTGTGCGTGATATCCATGGAGGATTTCGCAATCGAGCGCAAATAGGACACACGAATGATATCCATGCTTTCGCTCATCATATCCAGTATATAAAGGCCATACGCCAAGAAGATAGGCAGACCGACCAGCGCCAATTTGCCATCCGCAAACAGACCGCTGACGAAGCCATATAGGATATAGACGCCAATAAATGTCACGGCGTCGAAATACAACATTTTTTTGATACCGATTTTATCGATATATCTGCCGATGGCCGGAACAAAGAACATACAGGCAAAACCACCCAGCATGTTTAAAACCGAAAGCGTGTCCGCGCCTTTACTTAAAATCTCGATAAGCACCCAAGGCCCAAACACCAACGCAATCTGTTTTTGTGCGCCGTAAAGCACGGCTAAAATATAATAGAACTTATAGTCCTTATCAAAAACGAGTTTGATTTTTCGATGGGTTTGCACGGCAGTCCCGATGCGTTTATTGAGCGAGACCAGCAAGAGCAGTGCGACCAAGGTGAAACCACCCGAAAGAACAAAAATCCATTTGATTTTCGTGGTGAAGGAAAAAACACCAAAGCGAAAGCCGAAGAACACAATCAGCCCCGCCACCAGATTAAACGCAGTTTTAACACCGCCAAAAGTGCCCAGCCATTTGCCGACCGTGTTTTTGTCTTTGATCAGCGACATCCCGATGGACTTTTCCAAAGGC
>JBFLKV010000054.1:0-2944 GCA_040883365.1 Eubacteriales bacterium | reverse complement strand
GTGAAGAGAAAAAAGCGGTGGCCGCAGGTTACTGGCCGCTGTACAGATATAATCCGACGCTAAAAGATGAAGGCAAGAATCCGTTTACATTGGATTCTAAAGAACCTACCGAGGATTATGAAGAATTCATCATGACTGAAGGTCGCTACAAGACATTGAAAAAACAGTTCCCAGAAGCTGCCGCAGTGCTGTTTAAGCGGGCGGCAGAAGAAGCCAAGGAACGCTACGAATACTACAAGAAGATGACAGAATAGCGTTATAAGGCCAATCAGATAATAAGAAAAATGTGCAAGCACCGTTTTCGGTGCTTGCCGTTTTTTCGTTTACAACTTTCTAAATTCATAAAAAGTTTTCCCAAATTGGTTTAAAAGTGTTTATAATGGTGAATGAAAATGTATATAGAAAGAGAAAGGAATAAAAGAAATGATATATGACATGATGATTATTGGTGCAGGACCGGCTGGCTTGACTGCAGGCATCTATGCGGCCAGAGCGGGCTTAAAGGCCGTTGTATTTGAAAAACAGTTTGCGGGTGGTCAGATGACCAAAACCGATTTGATAGAGAATTACCCAGGCATTGTCAGCGTGACAGGCGTGGATTTTTCGATGCAGATGCAAGCACATGCCGTTGAGGCAGGTGCGGATATCCAAACGGTGGATATTGATAAGCTGGAGCTATCCGGCAAAGTGAAAAAAGTGTTTTCCGGCGAAGAGGTGTTTGAAGGCAAGACCGTGGTTTTAGCCATGGGTGCGCAACCAAGAAAACTAAACCTCGAATCCGAGCTGAAACTGGCGGGTCGAGGTGTTTCATACTGTGCGACATGCGACGGGGCATTTTTCCGTGGCAAAGATGTGGCGGTGATTGGTGGTGGAGACACGGCGGCAGAGGATGCGCTGTATCTTTCAAAAATCGCGAGCCGAGTGTTTATGGTACACAGACGCGACGCTTTACGCGCCGAGCAGTATTTGGGCGAGCGGATTGAAAAGACCGACAATATCGAGATGGTCTGGGATTCCACTTTGGATCAAATCACAGGTGAAAATGTGGTGGATGGCATTGATGTTGTCAACAAAAACACAGGCGAGACGCGACATATTCCGGTCAGCGGGACATTTATTGCGGTGGGCGTGGTGCCCGAAAGCGCGCTGGTCAAAGACCAGGTTAAAATCGATGATCAGGGTTATGTGGTGGCGGATGAAACCTGCGAAACCGATGTACCTGGTGTATTTGTGGCGGGGGATTTGCGCGGTAAAAAGCTGCGCCAGATTGTGACCGCAACAGCAGATGGGGCTGTGGCTGTGGCTGCAGTGGAAGAGTATTTAAACAGACAAGGATAAAGGACTATACCAACTTGCAAGGTGGTATATGTTGTTATAGAATAGCAATGCTTTTGTGTTGTTTTTAGGAGGAAGATTAGATGGGACGTTTATTTGGAACAGATGGCGTTAGAGGTGTTGCCAACGAAAAGCTGACCTGTGAATTGGCGTTTAAACTGGGGCAGGCTGGCGCAACTGTTCTGACAAACGAGGTACATAAGGCAAAAATTCTGATTGGTAAAGACACTCGAATTTCAGGCGATATGCTGGAATCCGCAATGATTGCGGGCATATGCTCGGTGGGCGCTGAGGCGTTGATTGCGGGGGTCGTCCCCACACCGGCGGTTGCGCATCTAACGCGCGAATACGGCGCGGACGCGGGGGTTATGATCTCGGCATCGCACAACACGGTGGAATACAACGGAATTAAGTTTTTTTCTCAGGAAGGCTTTAAGTTGCCGGATGAGATTGAAGAAAAAATAGAGCACATTATTTTAGACGATTATGACGCGGTCACTTTGCCGCTTGGGATCAATGTGGGTCGTAAGGTGGTGCTGAAAAACGCATCCGATGAATATCGCGATTTTCTGCATACCACGACGGACCAACGTTTTCGTGGACTGAAAGTCATTTTGGACTGTGCACATGGCGCAGCATCCCATATCGCACCGTACGTCTTTCGGCGTTTAGGGGCCGAAGTCGTACCCTATTATAACTCTCCCGATGGTACAAATATCAATGATCTTTGTGGCTCGACACATCCCGAAGCACTGGCTGCTTTTGTGCAGGAACAGGGCGCGGACATTGGTCTTGCTTTTGATGGCGACGCCGACCGATTGATTGCGGTGGATGAACGCGGTATTTTGGTGGATGGCGATACGATGATGGCGATTTGTGCGGAAGATTTAAAGCAGCGCGGATTGCTGAATAAAAACACCATCGTCACCACGGTGATGTCCAATATGGGTCTGGATATCGCGATGAAAAAAAGCGGTATTAATGTGATCAAGACCAAAGTGGGGGACCGCTATGTGCTGGAAGAGATTTTAGCGAATGGCTATAATTTTGGCGGAGAGCAGAGCGGACATATCATCTTCAGTGAATTTAACAATACGGGGGATGGGGTTCTTTCGGGCATCCAGCTGATGAGCGTGATGCGACGCAAAAATATGACGCTAAGCCAGCTGGCCAAAACGGTTTCGATTTTGCCACAAGTGTTGGTCAACGCTAAGGTGACCGAAGAATTTACCAAAACCTATAAGGACAACCAAGCGATTAATGACGCGATTAAAAAGCTGGAAGATGAGTTTAAAGGACAGGGTCGGGTGTTGATTCGCCCCTCTGGCACAGAGCCTTTAGTGCGCGTCATGATTGAAGGAAAAGACCAAACGATGATTGAGAAGAAAGCCTATGCATTGGCTAAACTGATCGAAGAGTCGTGTAAATAAATTGATGACGAATTTTGGAGGACAAAAAAGATGTGTGGTATTGTAGGTTATATTGGACCGCGGAACCTAAAGGATGTTTTAATCGACAGCTTATCTAAGCTTGAGTATCGGGGCTATGATAGTGCGGGCATCGCCTATAACAGCGCAGGTGATTTGAATATCGTTAAGACCAAAGGCCG
>JBFLKV010000053.1:0-4166 GCA_040883365.1 Eubacteriales bacterium | reverse complement strand
TGAACGATTCTGAAACGCGAATTGACAATTCAACTTTTTGCTTGATCGATTCAGCAGAAAACATCGAGACAGGCAAGGAAAAGTTGGTGATTGGTCTTTTGGATGAACGGATGTACCATCGCGATCCCGAGCTATTTGAACGGTTTGCACCAGCGGGGCAAAAGCTTGAGCCAATTAATGCAGATGATATGTTTTTGGACAAGTACTATGTGTTTGCAGCACAAAGTATTGATAGCGATGCACTGAGTATTAAGTCGTCTGCCGAATATATTCACAGCTCTAATAAACGCGCGGTGCCCGGCGAAGTTCAGCTTTTCCCTATGAAAAGTGAATATGTTGATAAACTCAAAGATGTGATGGTCAGCGGTTTTGACATGTCGGTAGCGGCCGGGAACTTGAGTGCCGGCGTTGGTTTTATGGTGAATGGTAAGAAACGATTGTTAATGCATGATTTTCCACCCGAATCGAAAACGGAGCTTATCAGCGAAAATATGGCCACCACCGTCATCTGGCCGAATGTGCCGGACTGCGCGCAATATCATGTGGTGGCAAGGTGGGGGAGATATTCCGGATCAAGTAACGCTTTTGTTCTACTGCCAATTAAAGAAAAAATCGATATACAAAAGATTAAACCCAAGATGCGCTATATTGTGGAGGAGTATCCAACCTATTTAAAAGCACTCTGGGTTGATCAAAGTACCTCGCAAATGAAGGAATGCGGCATCGCGATGATTGCACAGCCAAAGCCGATTTCGGCAGGCCAAACAACGGCGAATTATGCACTGGACTTTGGTACATCCGCCAGTATCGCGGCCTATAACACCGGCAATGCAGGGAATTCGAGAAAAGTGGATTTTGAAAATCAAATTTTATTGATTGCATATGAAGAGCGCGAGGCCAATACGCTAAACAAACTGTTTTTGGGGTGTTATCCTGTTTTTTCGCCGTTCCCCACAGTCTATTACAAGGATACGTTTCCTACGACGGTGTTGTTCCAGGGCGGCTATCCCTACTTTGAATTGCCGGGTAGGATCATTGATAGTGAGGAAGGTGGGAACAGAGGCCATCTTGAAACCAATATCAAGTTTGAATTGGGGGGCGGTAATGACAGCGCAGTGATTCAGCAAGACTACATCAAAGGGTTGATTCATATGATGCTTATCCATGCCAAAAAAATTGGCGCCAATCAAGTGAACCTAAAAGTCTCCTACCCAATCAGCATCCGTGGGATTGAGGAGTTTAAGGAAAACATCCGTGATATTGTCAAATCCTATGCCGATGCATCCAGCAAGAATAAGGATGGCGCAACGCCCTATGGCGTTGCGCTAAATTTGGACAGTCTGCAGTTTATCACCGAAAGTGAAGCTGCAACACGATATTTCTATGCGTCTTCCACTCCGAAAGAGTGTATTACGTTAGATATCGGCGGCGGATCAGCCGACCTATTTACTTATAGTAGTAAGAGCCAAAGCAGCGCGATGATTGCATCGGTGGTGGCGGGATCACGATACTTCTTGTTGGATTTGCTGAAAAGAAAGCCGGAGGTTCTAATTGCGGCGATGGCAGAAATCAAAAAGCGGTTTCCAAACAGTCAATTGGAATCCAAATGGTTAAACCCGGAAATCTATCGCGATATGGGTGAGAATACGTTTAATTCGAGTGTTGAATGCTTGTTCCAATTTGATATTGTTGCCGATGACGGTCTTGTTAGAAACATGGGTGAAGAAATCGGCCAGATTATCAGGTCTGATGGGGGATTGCTGGGCAAAGAGGAGTATTTGCACATCCTTAAAAAGATGAAAACCGTGTGGTTGTTCCAGCTGGCGGCGTTTTTCTATTATGGCGGATTGATGTATAAGAAGAATACCGAGAGTATCGGCACCGTAGAGAATACAACGATTAGCTTTTTCCTTTCAGGAAGAGGCGCGCAGATTATCAACTGGTTGCCTATGGGCACGACAGAAAAAGTCCTAAAAGAAATGGTGCGCATTGCATTGGACGCGAAATCGGATGTGGTGATCAATATTGTACAGGAGACGGATACTAAAAAAACCGAATCGGCGATTGGGATGCTGAAAGAGCCCATCAGCAACGAAGGGATGACGCTGGACGAAAAACAATGCACATTTGATTATGTAGCGGGTGAAGAGTACATCGATGTTAAAAACAAAACGCAATCTGGCATGAACTTTATCCGACACAGGTGCTCACTTGGAAAAGCGGAACTGGTCAGTCAACGCATGGACGAGGACTTCAAAAAAATCAATCCGGAATTGCCCGTGCTGTCTCAATTTGTTGAAACCCTAAACCAGACGATTCGCAATAGCGAACTTGATGATTTGATTTATCGGATTGTGCTGTGTGACACGCCTAAGCAAGCGGCAAACAAAAACAAGGAATCGGATAAGGCTTTCTATGTGGACAAAGTCAGCTTGACAGACACAATGGCGCTCTTTAAAACGAAAATTGATAACGGAACACTTTCTGTGGATATCCCGCTGTTCTTTAAACTGACCGATGTGATACGCGAAAGAGCCGCCGAAGAGTGGATAGGGAAGAAATAGAGCGAAAAAACGAAAGGAAGGGAAGCATGAAAATAAAATGGGAATGGCTGGCGGCAGGGTTAACAACGCCGCTGCCGTCGGCATCGCATGTTGCTTCAGCCTCGATGGATCCGAAAATTCTTGTATCACTACCCGAGCTGACGATTGGGCTGATTGCTGTCATTATAGCAGGAACTGTGTTGATGATTCTTTTGTTGCTGGTGCTCTTTAGTGCAATCAAAGCAAAAAAGAAGATTGAAAGTGACAAGGATACAGAAGAAGCCAAGGTGGGGAAAGAAAACGAAGCACCGGACATTGGAAGTATCAGGCGTATGGTCGCACAACAAATCGAGCAGGCCTTGCATGAATATAAGCCAAAACCACAGGCTAGCGTTTTCGACAAAGATGAGGAAAGCTTTGTTTCAATCAAGCTGAGCGAGAAAGAAAACCTTATATTGGCGGTGGACAAGATAAATGGCGGCTATATACTAAAAGAAAAAGAGCCGCCGATGACCGAAGCCCGAGTGACGTACAAAAAAGAAGGCTTGGAGACCGATAAGTTGGTCATAACCGATAAGAGGAGCGGTCTTGTTGTTGAATACAATCCGGACAGCATCTGGGCGTATTTGGATTTGGAGTACCCTTCGCTTACCGAAGACGGGGTAAATGATGACAAGTTGGAACTGTTCTTTAACTTTGGCGATATTCCGCCATCACCCACTGCGTTTGATGTGCAAGTGGTCAAAAAAGCGCGCATGGAGCGCCGCGGTATGGATTTCTATCTAGCAGAAAAAGGTGAGGTACAAGTCACCGAGAAATAACAAAAAACAGGTTCTCCGATATGTGCAGGAGAACCTGTTTTTTAAATTTTAATATTGATAGCAACACTATTTTGCTTTAAAAGTTATTAATGCTACTCTTCGGTAGTGTCTGCCATTTCTTCTTCTTCGGGCAATGCACAGAAGTCACATGGGTCGGTACGGCCAGCTTCAAACGCTTCTTCCAAAGTACCGGAATGTAGGTTTTCTTCTGTTGTACGGTTCAAAGTGAAGCAGTCGCGGTCCAAGTGATAAGATTTACCGTATGTGGTCCAATACACCACGCCATCATATTCGATGCCTTCTTCGGCCAACTGTTCTTCAACAGCTGAGGCTTTTTCTTCGGCTTCTTCGGGGCTTACCGGATTATAATCGGCAGAAGCACCCACGGTACCCGCAAACAATACAGCCAAAACCACGGCTAGAACAGTTCTGGTTTTCTTTGGCAAGTCTTTTGCATTGATGATGTATAGGATACCAAACGGGATAAATGCTAAGAAAGCAACAATGACACCCATCTGATCCCAGATCATCTTAACAAACTTGGATTTTGAAGCACAAGGTTTGATGCGGTTGGCGCGCTTCCAAAGCTGAGCACCGATGATAACCAATAGTGCGTCTAAGCCGAGGGCCGCGTATAGCTGCCATTCTTTACCTTCGATTAGGAAGATGGAACGGTTGAACAGCCAAATGGCCAATACTTCTGCACCGATAGCCAGTACCCAAAGGATAATCGCAACAAGACGTAAAGACTTTGCGCTACCTTTCGTTTCCTGCTTTGCTGGTGCCGCCTTTTTTTCTTTAT
>JBFLKV010000278.1:0-3122 GCA_040883365.1 Eubacteriales bacterium | reverse complement strand
TCGGCATCGCCCACCGTATCTTCCGGAGATAAGAAAAATGGGTCTGTAATCACCCCATGTTCGCTTCGTTTTACCCGATCAACGCTGACCGCTTGCGCGTCAATTGTCATATTTTTATGAATGATGCCAATGCCGCCTTCGCGTGCAATAGCAATAGCCAGACTGGTCTCGGTAACAGTGTCCATTGCCGCAGACATAAACGGAATGTTCAGTTTCACATTTGGCGTTAATTGTGTGGTGATATCCACCGTTGCCGGCAATACCGATGATTTGCCGGGTATCAGCAACACATCGTCAAACGTCAGCCCTTCTTTGATATCAATCATGGTTTTATTCCCCTTAAATAATCCTATTATTTGTTAATCAATATACCATATTTTGCGGTCAAATGACAGCGCAAAGCACTATATCACAAAGTGTTTTCTATAATTTATAGCATTTTTTAATTCAGCGCAATATCTTTCAGCAATTTCTCGTACTTTTTTTCTGCCATACGTCGCGCCATGTGATATTCATCAGCAAATTCACCGGCACGCATCCGCGCAAAAATATCCTGCGCCAGCTTCAACGTACTCATGTCCTGCACCAATTTATTCATGTAAAAGTCGGTGATTCCGTGCTGGTTGACGCCCAAAAACTGCCCCGGTCCGCGCAGTTGCAAATCCTTTTCGGCAATCTTAAGACCATCCGTCTCGTTTTTCAGTATCTCCAATCGGTCATTGCGATGCTCGCTGACCAAAAAGCAATACGCCTGCTGTTGTCCGCGCCCTACGCGCCCCCTCAGCTGGTGCAAGGTGGAAAGCCCAAAACGCTCAGCGTTTTCGACCACCATCACAACGGCATTCGGCACATCCACACCCACTTCTATCACCGTAGTGGCGACCAACACCTCGATCTTTTTATTTGAAAAATCCTGCATCAGTGCTTGTTTTTCGTCGGCACTGAGGCGCCCATGCATTACCGCGACTTTGGAAAGCCCAAAAACTTCGGTGAGCTCAACCGCCGTATCCTCCACCGAGCGCATATCACTATCTCCGTCAATCAGCGGACAAACCACATACGCTTGCTCGCCTTTTTTTACGATATCTTTGACAAACCCGTACATGTCTTTTCGCTTGTTTTCACGCACAATATGTGTTTCCACCGGCTTTCTTCCCACCGGCATTTCGTCGATGACTGACACATCCATCCCCGAATACAGAACCAATGCCAGTGTGCGCGGGATAGGGGTGGCCGACATGACCAGCATATTAAGGTTTCCATCAAACGAAAGCTTAGCGCGCTGAGAAACGCCAAAACGGTGCTGCTCGTCGGTAATCGCCAAATTGAGTCTTTTATAAGCGATATCTCCATAAATCAGCGCATGGGTACCAAAGACCAAATCCACCTCACCTTTTGCAATCTGCGCCAGCTTTTCGCGCCGCATCGCTGTTGTATCGCTCCCGGTAATCAGCGCGCATCGACCGCCGAGGCCTGCGAAGAGTTCGACTGCTTTGGCATAATGCTGGCGTGCCAATACTTCGGTTGGCGCCATCATCACACTCTGATAGCCGTTGATAAGATTAATATACATCGCATAAAACGCCACCGCTGTTTTTCCGCATCCGACATCACCCTGTATCAGTCGGTTGGTCATAACGCCACTGGCAAAGTCCTGCGTGATTTCTTGCGTCACGCGGGCTTGTGCGGATGTCGGCGCAAACGCCAGTGCCTCAAAAAATGTGGCCTTCTGTGCCTCGGACACCTCAAGTTTTACGGCGCTTTTTCTCCTGATGCCAATCTGCTCGGTCAACAGGCAAAGAAAGACCAACAGCTCTTCAATCGAGAACCGTTTGAGTGCCGCCCTGTTTTCTTCCATCGTTTGTGGAAAATGCAACGCTTGTCGTGCGTTAGAAAGACTCGGCAGGCCAAACGCCTGCAAAAATTCATCGGATGTATAATCGGGCTCGTTTTTTAAAGCTTCCAAAACCGTCGCAACGGTTTTCATAATCATCCTGCCGCTGACCCCCGGCACCTCGGGGTAGCCCGGAACAAAAGGATACTTACCTAGCCAATCGGTCTTTTTTTCAAATCCGGGATTGGAAAAAATGATTTTGTCATCCTTCTTTTTTGCTTGTCCGTAGAGATATACCGTATCGCCCTTTTCCATATTGCGCACCATAAACGGCATATTGAAAAATTGTAAAATCGCTTGGGTTTCGCCGTCGCTGACCTTGCAGCGCACAAGATTCCTTCTGCGACCAAAATAGGCGATTGTCGGTTTGGTCTCAACAGCCACCGGACACAGACCTATATTTTCAAGGCTCTCCAGTATGGTGATTTCTTTTGAGTAATCCTTAAATGCGCGCGGGAAAAAGAAAAGCAGATCCAGCAGCGTAAAGATCCCCTTTTCGTTAAAGCACTTCTCCCTTTTTTCGCCGATGCCTTTAACGGCATGCAGTGGATTTAATGCATTCATGATTCATTCCCTAGATAAGATAAAAGGCGAGCATCATGCCCGCCTTGTTTGTCTATTTTTACTATTCTACTGAAAAGACATAGGCGTATACCGGCTGTCCGCCGTTATGTACCTCCACATCGCAATCGCTGAATTTCTCTTCCGTTTTCTTGGCCAGCGCCAGCGCGTCTTTTTCTTTTAGATCCTCACCATAAAATATTGTTATAATTCCGTCGTCTTCGCCGACCATCTTGTCTAAAAGCTTAGCGGCTGTATCGTTGAGTTTCTTTGTATGGCAAACAATGTTGTTATCAAAAATGCCCATATAGTCGCCTTCTTTAATGGAAAGTCCATTGGTTTTGGCGTCTCGTACAGCATAAGTGATCTGTCCTGTCTTCACATTAGCAAGCGAAGCAGTCATTCGCTCCAAGTTGTACTGCAGTGGCATTTCCGGATTGAAAGCCAGAGCTGCCGTGATACCCTGCGGCATCGATTTTGACGGTACGACCTGAACGTTTTTATCACTCATCTTGGCGGCTTGCTCGGCTGCCAGAATGATGTTCTTGTTGTTCGGGAAGATAATGACGTTTCTCGATGGCGCTTTTTCCACCGCATCAGCGATAACTTGCGCCGATGGGTTCATGGTTTGTCCGCCTTCGATTACTTCATCCACCATAAAGTCTTT